>JACPTB010000005.1 GCA_016192995.1 Candidatus Woesearchaeota archaeon | reverse complement strand
CTCTTAGGAGTACCGGTTTAAAGAGGTCAGAGGGTTGCTTGCTTTACGCAAGTCTTATAATCCCGATCTTTAGTCGGGATTATATTTAGCTCCTTCGGAGCGTGACCGATTATGCGATTGAAATAAGCGAAGTTTCGAAGGTGCTAACCTGGCGGCAGCCATTTTTTGGATGAAGCCGTATTTCTAATATTCCACACTAATCAAGTAGTAAAATCAAATATATTATTCTTTAACGGCCTTAAACTTCAACTTGCTTTTAACAACTTTATCAGAAATAATGCATGAATTACCCTCAGGATCTTCAATGGTAATAGTAATCTTATCATGTCCCCACATAACATCCTGTATCTTTTTGAGCATACTCTTTGCTTTTCGCCGATCTTCATCGTCTTCAGCAAAATCACGCGCTTTTTCTAACATTACTTTAACTCTATTCAAAATACCTTCAACATTAGTAACATACCCATTTGCCGCAGTTCCTGGTTCAATGTCCATAATTCGCGGTATTTTAACCGTTGCAGTGCTGCTTTTAACAACACGAACATTTAAATCAGCTTCAGAAGAAATTTCAAAGGTATATTTCGCAGGCTCATTTTTTTCGCATTCTAAGTCTGCTTTATGATACTTACATTCAGAACAGGACATGGAAAAAATATACACTTTGCCAAAATAAGGAATATCCCGATCAGCTTCAGTCAAGGTAAGCGTATCCTTCATGCACATCGGGCATTTCTGTCCTTCCAAAACATCAGGTGTTTCATCCATGCAGTCCTAAAACACAAAAAGGTTTAAAAAGTTTGTGAATAAATAATTTTAAGAAATTATAGTATCTATTCATCATCACTTGTTTCTGGTTCAGTAGTGTCTTTAGAACGATAGATTTCTGCAAATGATGGCGCAACAACTAAATAATCATCGCCGAAGCCTGCAATATCTCCATTGATTGCATCACAGGTTTTCTTTATTTTGTTAATAGCACGTTTTAATTCAACAAGATCTTTGCTTTTTAACGGCTTGATATTGATTAATCCTATAGTGTATCCTTGCCTCATAGCATCAAGAATAGGTTTTACATCTGAAAAATCATTAATAACAAATGGTCGTACAATCACTTTAGAATGTTTATCATCAGAAGAAACATTGTCAAGTTCAACATATTCTTCTTCTACATAATCAGTGTCAACATCATCGTCTTTGCTTTTTCCTGAAAATGTCTGTCGCATCTTTTCAAATAATTTTTTCATGGTAACCCCTTTGTCTCCTTAATTATTTGACGCTTATAATCTTGGATTTAGACAAGCCAATGTTGTATATAAATGTTTTGCTTTTATTCCGCACCAGTGAAAAAATCGTATTCGACTGGTAGTTACTTTCTAACGTTAAGCCACGTTATTGAAAAGCTTGATGTTGCCATCAATACTGCGAAGCTGATTGAAATTAAATTCGAGTACTTTTCGGAGTGCCAGAGAGAAAAGTACTATCTATGAACTACGCCAAAGCTGAGCCGATGGCAACCTTTGCTTTGCAAAGAGAGCTTTTCAATAACACCTGTTAAGCAAAACATTTTTAAAGTTATAAGCTAAGGAAAAACCGTATGAAAAAAGAGCAGGATCCTTTGAATTTTAACAATACAAAGGACATTAAAATTAATCAAAAGATGATTGACCAGGTAGTTGGTCAAGAGCATGCAGCCAATGTTATTAAAAAGGCAGCTTCCCAAAGAAGGCATGTTTTTCTTATTGGAGAACCGGGGACGGGAAAATGTGTTGGTAAAGATACCTTACTATCTACAACGCTTGGTCCTATTTCAGCAGAGAATTTATTTCAGAATCTAATAAGCAAGGATGTTCTTCTTACGAGCAACGATGAACTCTATACGCTTCCTAAAAAAGAAATCAAAGTTCATGCTCTTAACAAAGAAGGAAAAATAGTTTCACAAAGAATTCTACGGCTTTATAAAGGAAAGCGGAAAAAGGGTCTGCAAATAAAGACCTATTCTGGCGCAGAAGTTATTGTTTCAGGAGAACACCCTATACTTTCTATTAAAGATAACAAACTAATTTTCAAACCAAGCGAAGAGCTTACAGAAGGATGTTGGGTAGGGCTTGCAAGAGTATTAACTTCAAATGACAGTTATGTAAATGAATTAAAATCTATACTTAACACAGACATTACTCCAAGGTATTATCAATACAAGGGTAAAAACAATGTTGTTTGTGTTCCTATCAAAATTCCATGGTCATTAGATGCTGATCTTGCTTATTTTTTAGGTATATATATTGCAGAAGGCAGATGGCAAGGAAACATTAAAATTTACAATCAAAACAAATCTATTCAAGCTAAAATTAAAAATATTCTTAAAGAAAAATTTGATTATCCTGAACAACTCATTGAATTGCAAGAAGACGCAGTCTACATCAGAAAATCACGTTCGCTTATTGAATATTTGCATGCGGTTTATCAGCTTCCAATAGAAACTACAAAACAGTCAAGCAAGAAAGTAATTCCCCAGCTGCTCTTTTCAGCACCTCGAGAAGTAGTTGGAGCTTTTATAAGCGGGTATATTGATGGCGATGGTTATGTGAGTGCAAATCGTGGTTTTCATGCTACTTCGTCAAGTAAACTCTTGATTGAACAGCTTCGGCTTCTGTTATTACATTTTGAGATCCAAAGTAGAGTAAAAGTACAAAAAAAATGCGCAACAAATACCATAAAAAAACACTGCAGAACTTATTTTACGCTTTCAATCCAAGACTGCAAGAATCTTCTCAAATTAGAGAAAATGCTGAAGCTAGTAGTAGATTACAAGCAACAAGCATTCTCTCACTATGAACAGAAACAAGCAAATACCAATGTTGATGTTATTCCAGAACTTGGAGGTTTGCTTTACACAATTAAAAACAAAGTTCATCTTACCTATGATGGTTTAGACATGTATCATGCAACCTTAGGAAAAATAAGGCATAATGAACGACAAGCAAGCAGAGGATTTGCACGTTCTTTTGTCGAAAAAGTTGAACAGAATATATCCCTCCATAATAATAATCAAAGTGGTAGCGAATTTTCTGCAGCAGTTTCCTCATTTCCAGAACTAGAAACATTAAAACTACTATGCAATGCAGATCTTTTTTGGGATAAAATCAAAGAAATAAAGCTAGTTGAAGACGACATGTATGATTTTGAAATAGAAGGTGTTCATAATTACATTGTCAATGGGGGATTAGTTGTCCATAATTCTATGCTCGGTCAAGCACTTGCTGAACTTCTCCCTAAAGAAAAGCTTGTTGATATACTTTCATTTCCTAATCCTCATGATGAAAATAAACCTTTGATCAGAGTAGTTCCTGCGGGCACAGGAAGGGATTTAATTTTACGTTCAAAGCTTGAAGGAGCAAATATGTTCAAAAACCAGAATATTATTTTGTTTTTCATTGCAATTCTTGTATCAGTGGGGCCATATTTAGGATATAAATACAAGATTTTTCCCTTTGATCAGCCAGTAATTTATGCTGCGTCAATGTTAACATCAATGGCTTTAATCATTGGCATTGTTATGATTATGAATTTTGGCAAAAGAATGGGAGTTAAAGCTCAAGTTCCTAAAATTATTGTAGACAATGCAAATGTAGATAAAGTGGCTTTTTATGATGCAACAGGCGCGCATGCAGGAGCATTGTTGGGGGATGTGCTTCATGATCCATTCCAAACCGGCGGTTTAGGAACACCTGCGCATGAACGAGTTGTTGCAGGGATGATTCATAAAGCAAATATGGGTGTATTATTTATTGATGAAATTGCAACCTTAGAGCCTCATACCCAGCAGGAATTGCTTTCATCGTTGCAAAATAATAAATACGCTATTACTGGTCAAAGTGAACGATCAGCAGGAGCTATGGTAAGAACAGAAGAAGTTCCTTGTAATTATGTTTTAGTTGCAGCTGGTAACATGGAAACTATGAAAAATATGCATCCAGCATTACGCTCAAGAATTCGCGGATATGGTTATGAAGTGTATATGAAAGAAACCATTGAGGATACTCCAGAAAATCAATTCAAAATAGCCATGTTTGTGGCCCAAGAAGTAACAAACGATAAAAAAATTCCACATTTTGAAAAAGAAGCAGTATTGCAAATTATTGAAGAAGCGCAGCGCCGGGCAAATAGAAAAGGACATTTAACCTTGCGCTTGAGGGAATTAGGCGGTTTAATACGAGCAGCTGGTGACATAGCTTTAGAAGAAAAGAGTGAGTTGGTTTTGAGAAAACATGTACTTAGAGCAAAGCTCATTGCAAAAACATTGGAGCAGCAGATTGCTGATAGATATATAGAGCGAAAGAAAGAGTATGCAGTAATACGTGTTTCTGGAAAACAAGTTGGCCGCGTTAACGGTTTAGCAGTTATTGGTGATGGCGCTTCCTATTCTGGAATTATTCTTCCTATTGAATCAGAGGTAACACCCGGTGGTAAAGAATCAGAAATTATCGCAACAGGAAAATTAGGGGAAATTGCCAAAGAAGCAATAAAAAATGTTTCGGCAATTATCAAGAAATTATTTGGTGAAGATATCAAAGGAACGTGTGATATTTATGTGCAGTTTTTGCAAACCTATGAAGGTGTAGAAGGAGATTCAGCAAGCATAGCTGTTGCAACCAGTGTAATTTCAGCATTAAAAAAAGTGCCTATAAAACAAAACTATGCAATGACTGGTTCATTATCAGTGCGTGGAGAAGTGCTTCCGATTGGGGGCGTATCTGCAAAAGTAGAAGCTGCAATTGAAGCTGGCATTAAATTGGTTATTGTCCCTGAATCTAATCTTCAAGATATAGTTTTATCACAAGATAAGCTGAAGAAGATAAAAATTGTTCCTGTTAAAAATATCAAAGAAGTGTTGACTGAGGTTATGGATTGGAGTAAACACCGAAAGATCTTGGAGAAAATAAAGTCAGGATAAATGATGAGACCTTTGCGGTTATTCTCACAGAGCCGACCTTTGCAAAATACTAAATACTTGCAAAGGTCATTAATATTTATTTTCTAAACCTAATCTCAACTTCATCAGTTCTCAAATAAGGATTAATAACTGCGTTTTGAACAGATAATTTATCTCCTGTTTTATATTGTTCATAGCCAAGCCATGCAATCATCACACCATTGTCAACATTATATTGGTTTTCTAGAATAAAACATGATGCGCCTCTCTCTTCGCACATTATTTGAGCCATCTCTTGCAATCGTTTATTGCAAGCAACGCCGCCGCCGAGCAATAACTCGTTTTTTCCTGTATGGGCAAGCGCGCGTTCAGCAATCTCAATCATCATGGCAAAAATAGTTTCTTGCAAGGAATAGCAAAGATCTTCTTTAAGGTAATTTCCAGAATTAATTTTCTGTTTAAGATTAGTTAACATCCCACCAAAATTAACATCCATGCCCTTGACAGAATAAGGTAACTCAATAAATTTTGTTCCATTTCTAGCGAGTTCCTCAATTTTTGGACCTCCTGGAAAACCAAGAGCAAGTTCACGAGCAAAAGTATCTAATAAATTCCCTATACCTATATCAAGGGTTTCACCAAAAATACGATATTTGCCAGCTTCATAAGCAATAACCTGGGTATTTGCTCCAGATACATACAATAAAATAGGATCTTTTGCTTTAGTCAAAAGCCTGCCTATTTCAAGATGCGCTATACAATGATTTACACCAGTCAATGGTTTATGATGCAGTAGCGCTAATGTCCTCGCAAACATTGCTCCAACACGCAAGCAATGTCCTAATCCAGGGCTTTGAGAAAAACTAATAAGATCAACATTGTTGATAGTTATGTTTGCAGTTGTTAAAGCTTTTTCTAATGCTTTATCACAAACTTCAACATGATGATCAGCAACAGCACTTGGAACCATGCCTGCCTTTTTTGTTGTGTAAAGTTCTTTAACATTGGCAAGAATCTTCTGTTTATTGCCTTCTCCTGATATGATTCCTATCCCAAAGGTATGAGCAGTGCTTTCTATGCCTAATGTGATCATACAAGCAAGATATTATCAAGGTTATTTCCTTGCCGATAGGCAAGTCTTATAATCCCAGACGCAAGCCAAATTATGACTCCTTGATTTATATTATTGAGGGAGTCGGGATTATATTTATAGAGAAAAAAATCCAATCAAAGCAATAAGTTTAAGCTGAACTGGCGCTAAAACCATGGAAGACTTAATACATACCTTTCTCATATAATTATTTAAATTTTACCCTTAAAATCTTTGCAGCTTTAACCATCTCTTTTAATTTCACATAAGCTTCATCCAAATTAAGTGGTGCATCGCTGCTTGGCACAAATCCGCAGTCAGGATTCAATAGTATTCTTTCTTTTCCAACATATTTCAATGCTTCTTCAACACGGGCAACTATTTGTTCTGCAGTAAGAATAATCCCTAGCCTGCAATCAACACAGCCAAAGCCAATTTTAAAATGTTCAGGCAGTTGTTTCAAAACACTGAGATCATCCGCAAACCTTAACACCATCAACTATAATACCGGGACAACCAACGCCAAGTTTATCATTGGTCAAAGGAACAAGATTGCCTTCAGGATCTTTTGCATAAATACAAATATTTTTCTCAGTGCTTAACATTGCTTTGATTTCATCGCAATTAAGAGAAGTTAAATAACTAAGATCTTCTTCTTTAAGATTATCTTGTTTCAAAATAGTATCAACATTTTTCTGTGAAAGCGAAGATAAAGTAAACAAAAGATATAAAACTATCGCTAATAAAAAGAACATTATTGCTAATGCTGCTTCTGTTGACCATTTTTTTTGTTTGAGTTTTCTTGTTAATGCCATGTTTGATCTTCCTCCGGCTACCTTAACTTTTAGTATCTTTTAGCTTGCCGCAAGCGCTTGGTTTGCCGTCTTTATCAACACCTATGCTTAGTCCTTCACAACCAAAGGTTAATGGCTTGTCTTGGCCATAGGTGATTAAGGTTCCTGATTCATCGGTCATATAAATGCAGAGATCTTTCTTTGTTTGAAATAATTCTTTTAATTGATCGCAATCCAAAGTTTTAAGCACTTCAACATCATCATCATCTAATATTCCATCTTCGAAATATGCTTGCGCTCCCACTGATTTAGTAATAACTTCAGCCTCTTTTTGCAGACTATCGGTGGTGTCGCTGGTAGAAGTTAAACTATAAAATAAAACAAGCGCTAACATAAATATCATCACTGCTACGAAAGCTTCTAACGACCATGTCTGTGCTTTTTTAAGGATTGTATTTAATTTCAGCATAATAAGCTCCCATTATCTTGGTTATCATTTCTTTTGATGACTGAACAATAGTTCTCAGTTGATCAGGAGTTAATTTCCCTTCCTGTGGTTTATGTTCAGCAAGCATATTGATTGCTAAATACATATCTTCGACAGCTCCCTTTTCATAAGGGTTCATAGGAACACCAGTATCCATTGCCTGCTTCAAAGAGGTATACATATCAAGCAGATACGTAGCTCCGATATATTTTGGTCCACCTTTTCCTGAAGGTAATGGTTTAACCTCTTTAAGCTGCTCTTCTAAGCTTTCTTGTAAGACTTGAACTCCAGTTTTAACTTGTTTTGTTTTTTCTTCAATCCCTTCTGTTTTTTCCTTTTCTTTTTTTACAAGTTCTTGCTCTGATTGTTCAATGAGCTTTTTAGCTTCTTCTAAAGTCTTTTCCTGTTCTTTTTGTATTTCCTTTAGCTTTTTAATCCGCTCTTCTGGTTCAAGTTCTAACAATTGATCAATATTTAATGGGTCTTTATCTTTATCTCCTTTAGGGTCAGCCATAATAATAAAGGAATGTCTTACCAATTAAGTAGTTTTTCATGTTTTTTGAAGTTTTTATAGGTTTGCCAGATAGCTGATCTTGCTGCTTTTTTAGCAGTATCTTCTTCATTCTCGAGAATCTGCTTATTTGCTGGTTTTGGTTTGTCAACTTTTTTTGCAGATATACCAAATAACTCTCCTGCGCCTTTTAAAACAGAGATAAAAGGTTCAGCCAAGGTAGCTTTTTTCCCTTCTTTTATATCTGAAATTTTCTCAAACTCCTTAAAAGAGAGCCCTATACTTTGACCAGCTTCTTTCAAATATTTTTCTAGTTCGCCGCCCATTGCTTCCATCGCTACCCGTACTGATTCGCTGACAACCTCCAGTAGCTTCATATCTTCTTTTTTTCGCATTTTAATATAGTTGTCAATGGTAGCATCATCCCAAGCATAGGCGCGAAAAGTAATATCAACTAAACCAGTGTGTACAGGTCCTTTTTGGTACTCTTGAGAAAACGACATACTTGGTTTGGTACGGTAGTAAAAGGTTAAGATGACTACTGATTCAACAAATTTATTTCTTTCCATGGGTTTATCAAATTCAGTAGTAACAGGAAACTTTCTGCACAACAATTCAATTTCAACGAGTGAACCTTCAAAAGCTGCGATTAATTCTGGTGATTCACGCCTTTCAGCTAATTGCAATCGCTGGATATTGCGCAAATAAGGTTTAACCCAGCTAATGTACATTTCAATAATGGTGTAATGCTGACGTAAGTATTTTAAGGTGAATATCTTTCTGTTTTTAACTTCTTGATGAGTTGCTTCTTTCCATTGAAGATACGTCGCTAATTTTCTTTTCAAAACTTCTTTAACCTTTCTATTAAAATCCAATTTTTCCACTTCCTCATCAACATCTTTTGCATGCCGAGGATGAATAGAAAAGAATAAATCAGGAAGTGTCGTAAACTGCAGTTCACGCGCCATTCCATAAACAGATGCAGGATTTTTAGCACCTTGTTCGACTAAATCAATCCAAATCCCTTTCAAGGTTATATCAGCGCTTTCGTATCCTTTTTCACCAGATATTGTAGCTTCATAATACCCTAATCTCTCATCAAGAATACGAAGTTCTCGTACGAGTTGAAATAGTTCTTTAATCATCTTACCAATAGTAGCAAGAAACTGGCTTACTTTGTCCTGCTGAAGACCAATTCTTTGCTGAGCATTCCCAAAAAAAGCTGAATGTTCAGACGCAGTAAATACATCAGTAATCTTAAGAATATTATGTTCAGGATAACCCTGATCATTTTTGAAATGTTCTACAATCCAAAAATAAACCTCTTCAAGAGCAAGATTAAATGCTTGAAAAATCAATTTATAACGATAAGATGGTTTAGGATAACCAGTAAACCCATAAACATACTGTCCGGCATTATCCCTACCTAATTCTATGTATTCTTCGTTGTCTTCGCCAAAAAATTCTTTAACAAGTGGACTGCTGTGATCCATATCGTTATAAACCTCTTTTTTTATATATTAACTATCAAGCTATATTAATGTTTTGTATGTGGTTGTTTATATAAAACAACCACTAACCCGGTAACATCTACTAACTGCGCATCAACCGCTGCAGCTAATGTTCGAGCTAATTCTTTTTTGGACGTTTTTTCCAGAGCTGATCTCAGCATTTTTATTTTGATAAGCCCTCTTTTCTTAAGATGGGTAGTGACTTCTGATAACACTGCTTCAGTTAATCCATTCTTGCCAATCCTTAAGATTGGCGTTAAATTCTGGGCTTGCTGCTTTAATAAGCGTAGATCCATAATTATTACTCCTTTACTCCAAATGCTTGCTTTGGGATAGTTCAAGTATATGTTGTTTTCGTTTTTCATGAAGTTTTTTAAACGAACCTTCTTCATCCAAGAGCAGCGATATGTGGTGGCCGCTTAAATGCATAGGCAAAATCACATAATTAGCTCCATGTTCATAAAAACTAAGGGCGTCTTTGATAGTATCGGCTGTAAGAATAATAACTGTTTTTTGGTTTACTTTTCGAATCTTTTTAATAAGATCCAACTCAGCATAGCGATCTTTTACTGTTGAAATAAGAAGCCGTGTTTTAGCAAACGGTATTTTTTCTTGGATTTCATCATTACCAATATCACCATAAATACAAGGAATGTTTTCACTCTCAAGACGCTTAATAATTCTAGGATTATAATCTATCACTAAAGGAATCATATCTTTTTCCAGCAATTTTTTGAGAATATTATTTCCTATCCTATTGCAGCCTAACAACACTACGTCTGAAGTGATTTTCCTAGTATTGGTGGATGGAGGAGCAAATGGCTTGCCGAGTTCTTCAAAGAGAGATAAATCCTTTGAAAGAAAGAAGAATAATCTTCGATCATATTCCGCAAAATAAGACGTAAAAGCAATACTGATAATGGCGAGGAGAATGGCAATGTTAAATATTTTTTGTGATACATGCCCCAAAGCAAGTCCTTGGCTGACGAGAATTAATGAGAATTCACTTATTTGAGAAGAGTATAACCCTGTTAAAAATGCCGTTCTTTTTTTATAACCAAATAAGCTAACCACAATCATAGTCAATAATGGTTTCAACGCTATAACGACAAAGAACAATAAAAATAAGAATGGAAGAATGTCGGTTAAACCTTCAAACGTTAATTGCATTCCTAAGGATACAAAAAACAGGGTGAGAAAAAAATCACGCAAGGGTTTTATTCTTCCGATGATCTCAAAGTGATATGAAATGTTTCCTAAAGTAAGTCCTGCAATAAATGCACCAATAACAATGGAAAAACCGAGAATATTAAACAAAATGCTAAACGCAAAACAGACGGCAATAGCGCTTAAAAAAAGCAGTTCTTTTGATGATGCAACTGATCCAAACACATTTGGCCATACAAGGTTGCTTAAAATTAGAATTAAAACAATGATTCCTCCTCCGATGAATATTGACCAAAACAACGACATGAGATTGAATGAACTTAAGGTATTTGCTGAACCGAGAAAGAAGAGCGCAAGCATCGCAATAATGTCTTCTATGAGTAAAATACCTACCAGGATTTTGCCATGGAGGGAATCAACTTCACGCTTATCTGAAAGTATTTTCACCACAACCATGGTGCTGGTAAAAACAACAATCAATCCTACATAGAGCGCATCGAATTTAACAAAGCCTGCAAAATAAGCCATCCAATAGCCAATAAAGAAAAATAATAAACATCTCCCTACTCCACCTATGGTGCTGACAAAACCAACATCTTTCAGGTGCTTGAAATTAATTTCAAGCCCTACCATAAATAATAAAAAAGCAACACCAACCTCAGACAGCGTAGTTATAACCTCAGAGCCAGTAATTAAAGCTGATGCATCAAATCCAAAAAATGAATGAATAACCGACAAACTTAGAAAATATTTTGCAACTGGGCCAATAATCAGTCCGCCTAAGATATATGATGGAATTAATGGCTGATTAAACTTCTTAGCAAGATGAGCAACAATAGTAGCAGCAATAATAATTATTCCTATATCTAAGAAGATTACATTTGCCATACTTTACCTCTTTTATCAACTTTTTAAGCAAGTTTATTTATAAATATTATTATGTCAAGAACCACTCAAAGGTAATCCGTCGGAACTTCGTTCATGCAATCCGGTCTTTAACCGGTTGTTCTTGACATATCCGAAACTATTAAATACTGATTTAAGTTTCTACTTTTACAGGAAGAAAGATGGAGTGAAACATAATGACTGAACAAACACCAGAACAACAATTTTCGCCTCATGCAGAGTTACAAGATTTAATTGCGCAAGCTGTTGCTTCAGTTGAAGCAGGCACGCCGAATGATGATTTAGTCAAAATGATTAAAAGCACACCTACGTGCATTCTTTTACCAAGTCCAGATCATCCTGAAATAAGGTATAGACCAGGAAGCACATTAGTAACCTACATGGTATTGATCAAGATGGAAAACCAATTCAAGAAACATGGGGCGGTGGTGTTGCTGTTATTAGTCAAGACTCGGTCATTTTAAGAAACCCTGCACCATTAAAATATCCAGAAGGTCATGCATTACATGGATGGCCAATGCGAGGGAGCTTTGCTGAAGATGGAACCTTTGTTGTTGGAGATCACAGAGATCAAAGTAAAGGTGAACTATTATGTAATGAATATGTTTCTGATACTGGTTTTGTAACAACTGCTTATGGTGTTGAACCAACTACAAGATGGAAACGCGGGTTGAAACTTGCGCCAAGCTTTGTTCTTGAAGTTCCTCAACATGCAGATGATACCGTTGTTACTGATCCATTTCTTGCTAAGTCACCAGAAGTGCGAGTATATGCTGGAGATTATGTAGTTCTTGATGTGAAAAAAGGAAAAGTATTTTCAGTCCATGGCTGTAAGAGAACATGGTTGGAAGAAACATTTGTTGATTATGCTAAACATATGCAAAATTTAACAGGAACAGATTCTTCGCCAGAAAAACTTTATTTATCCACTGCATTATTACTTGACGCAGGAGATGATCATCCTGGTGATCGAGGCAGGACCAGAGTTATGTTACTTACTGATCAAATAAACGCAAATCTCGTTCTAGAACAAGTTGGATTTGGACAAGAACTTGATTTAAAACAACGCTATATGACTGGAGAACTAAGAACAGAAAACAGGGGAAATTATTTTGGAGAGATTGCTAGTGCTATGTTTCAAGGCGCAAGAGAATTACCTGGCTTTTCAGGTCATGAAGTTAATCCTCTTGAAACAACAGGACAACTTTATCGAATAGTCTCTGGTTCTCCAACCTCCTTAATTCCAAGTTCAGATTTGAAGTTAAATGAGATAGGGTAAAAGAGTATTGAATTAAAATAAATAGACAAAATACTTGATAGTGTGATTTTTATGAATTTAGAACTCAGAATTGGAGAAAGCGAAATAACAAAAGAATTTGTAATTCATCCTGATCATCCTTCTAATTTAGTTCCTCTTTTTCAGATGCTTTATGACGTTATAGATGTACGAAAAAAGGATTTTTTTGCAATAGGAAATGCATATCCTGTTGTTGTTAAAGTAGGAACCGAGATTCTACAAGACGACATACAGATTCATCATACATTAAAGGCTCTTGAAAGTGATATAGCAAAAATCGAAGGTAATATGCTCAGTTCTGGTTCAGCAAGACTAAGTATGCTAGGCATTCCTGACGTAACTTTTCTAACTTATGGACATGAATATTCATTTGAGACAGATGATCTTCGGGGGATACCAGGAAATCCAGTTTTACTTCCCTTAGCAACAATGTCATTTAGGCAATCATTAGATGAAGTAACACCTGTTGTCAGTTTGCATTATGGTGCAGGACTCAGAACAGAGGCTGGCACTACTTATGATGTTTTACATAAAGATGTATTCGAACCAATTATTAGGAGACATAGAACACCCTATGTTGGATTCGAAAAAGTGTTAGTAGACGTAGGACCACCTGGTGAGAAAGGTTGTTTACCTGCATTCAGAGTTATAGAATATATTTCAGAAGAAGCAATGAAAAAAGCAATGAAAACTAACACACAACCAGGAGTTATTTATGCTGAAAGATTTACAGATAAAGATCTTGCAGATCTTGATAAATCTGCTGATGATTCTTTCAGAGGTTTTGAATATCTTGCAAGAAGCAGATATCTCATAGCATATCATCCGCAAACAGGAAGTACTCAGTTTGTATTAGTAGAAGGCAAAGGCACTATTTATTCTGATATTGTAGAACTTGATCTTACTCATGCTCGAAGAACAAATGAGGCATTAAGTAGTTTACAAGCTATATACCATGGATTGAAGGCAAGAAAAATACATAATAGAACAGAACAATGCCTGCAACCTGGAATAAATTTTGATATCTTTAGAGTTAAAAAAGTACTTAGTGAGGATAAAGGAGGTTATCATCATATTACATCTTAAAGTTATGCAAGCTTCTAATAATCTTAGCAATCTCCTTACTAATATCACTTGCAATAAATCCATATCCTAATTCTTTCTTCAACCTGTCGCCAGCTAAACCATTGACAAATGCAGCTGCGCAGGCGCTTTGAAATAAATCTCCAGATTGTGCTAAAAATCCTGCGCATAATCCTGCAAGAATATCGCCAGTTCCTCCAACAGTCATGCCAGGATTGCCAGTATAATTTAATTTATATCTTCCTTGATAAGCAATAATATCTGGATTGCCTTTAAGAAGAATACAATTATGCTTTGCATATCTCTGTAGTAGTTTTATTTTTTGATTAAGATTCTGAGGTAACTTTTCCTTGGTAAGCATTTCAAATTCTTTTGCATGAGGAGTAAGAATTGCGTGTTTAACATCGGCTATTTTTATTGATTTCAAGGCATCTGCATCAATGACCATATTTTTAGATAGTTTAGATGTTTTTTTAATTATTTTTTGAATAAAA
The DNA here is from genome assembly GCA_016192995.1 of Candidatus Woesearchaeota archaeon. Taxonomy (NCBI): domain Archaea; kingdom Nanobdellati; phylum Candidatus Woesearchaeota; species Candidatus Woesearchaeota archaeon. The sequence goes on along the minus strand of JACPTB010000005.1, from coordinate 250,557 downwards.
CCTTTGCTTTGTAAGCTGAGTCCTGGACCAATAACTATAGCATCTGCTTTCATCATAAGTGCGAGAATTTTATGAATATGTTCTTTGCTAAAATAATCACCCTTTAATTTCTTAGTTATAATATCTGGGATAAATGAATTAATCAACAATGCCGTCTTTTCAGGAGCTGCAACAGTGATAAGATCAACACCTGATCGCAATGCAACTAATGCTTGGCACACTAAAACAGCAGCGCCAGGATAATCCAAACTTCCTGCTACAACGAGTACGCGCCCAAAATCACCTTTGTGACTTTGATCAGTGCGATGAGGAATAACTGATTTCACATCTCCAGGTCCTGTTTGGATAATTGCTTTTTTAGGAATACCAATGTCAAGAACCTCTACTTTGAATTGTTTTAATCCTTGTTTTGTATCATGCATTGTCAACATAATATCGGCTTTAACAAATAAAGAACCTTTTCCTGTATTTGCATCTAAACCTGAAGGAATATCAACTGAAATAATGTTTCTTATCTTTTTCTGCATTTTCAGATTATTTATCTTTTTAATAACAGAAACATAAGGTTCTCTAACTTCACCTTTAAAACCACAGCCAAAAATGGCATCAACAATAATATCCACATTATTGAAATCATCAACAAATTGTTGTTTATGTAATCGTTTAATATTTTTTAATGCCAATGGTGTTAATTTTTCTTTATAACCAACAAAATAAACCTTGCAATTCAAATATCTCGCTGCAACAAAACCATCCCCTCCATTATTGCCATGGCCAGCAACAACAATGACTTTTTTGTTAGGAAAATGCTGTTTAATATAATCTGCAATTCCCTTGCCAGCGTTTTCCATTAATTGAACTGTTGAAACACCATAATAAGCAGCATTTTGTTCAAGAATATGCATTTGTTGTGTAGTGATCATAATGAGGTATTAATGTATAAATTTATTAATATTTATGTTGTTTAAAATTTAACCCTTAACAATATCCATATTTCCTGCTGGCAGCATCCTGATAATATCATCAGGTGTTCCGCCAAAACGCTTTTTTATCTTTCGTGCAATATCACTTGGTTTTTCTTTGCCTTGAATAAGAACAATATAATCTTTGGTTTGTGATTGTAGGGAAGCTCTTGGTCCAGAAATGATTCTTCCTTCGACTGAACTAACTGCTAATTCAAACTTTGAAAATCGGACATAGTTTTTCTTGCCCCTGATCATAAAGCTTCCTTTTGCCATGTATTCACCAGCTTCTGCTTCTTTAGAAACTTGTTCTGGCTTAACATAAAAAACATCCATAGCTGAAAGCCCTAATTTCCAAGCACGGGAAAAACAAGCAGTTGCTTGAGCAGTCTCTTCAAGTGTTGCTTTGTCTGGTACCTTAATCTCAGGACGTCCATATTTTTCTTTAATTTTGATCACAAAAAAAGGACTTCCTGCCATATCAGTATGAAACACAAAATCTTCTTTATCAGTATGTTTTTTAATAACAATTTCATTCGTTGTTGCATCTCTGCCGCCAATAACAAGAAAACCTTCACTTGAAATAAACCATCTAAACTTTTCATACCATTGTTTTTTAATGGGCGCTTGAACAGCAGCTTGTTGCTGCTGTTCAAGTGCCTGTTGAAGTAATTGTTGTTTTTGAAGTTTTTCAAGCTCATGTTGGTATCGAGCAACAGCTTGCCGAGCTCCCTCTAGTTTCTTTTTAGCTTTCTTGGCCTTTTCAAAATAAACAACAGCATTTTGTTCAACAGTTTTAGTAAAATCCAAAGATACTTTCATAATCTCTATCTCTTGAGGATACCATAACCAATAAGCCTAAACCTGCTTCCAATTCTTCGAGAAAGTGTCATCCTTGAACCAGGTTTGCAGCAGACCGGGAGCTTGAGTTTGCATTTAATAATGTTTTTTGACAGTTCAATAATAACACCAACTGTTGTTGCGGAATTAACATTTAACATAATAGGCTCAAGTTTTCTCAAAGGTTCAACAACCACATCATCTTCTGCACCAACAACACGGTTAAGCAAAGTCACTTGAAGGGTAATCTCTGTTTTTGTTTCTGGTAAGGTTCCCTGCAAACCAACTATTGACCCGGTCAATTTATCAGACTTTACAATACTTGGATCAAGTTCAGTTAAAACCGCAATGGAACCGCCGGGAAATATTTCAGTTACAACTGTTTTGTCAGTCATCAGAGAAATAATTTTGGATCGTAAAGGATAATATACTTTTTGGTTTTTCTCTTCTACTTCATATCCTGGCTTAATTTCAATATTATCGCCAATTTTAAACCTGCCGCTCATCACACAGCCGCCTAAAACTCCTCCTTTTATTTCTTCTATTTTCGTCCCAGGCTTATTAATGTCAAAACTTCTTGCAACATACATTATTGGTTCAGTAGCTGGATCACGCTTCGGCGTTGGAATATAATCTTGAATAGTTTTTAAAAGAAGATCTACGTTGCTATTATGCTGCGCGCTCAGGGGAATAATCGGCGCATTTTCAAAAGCAGTTCCTTTCAAAAATGTTTTAATTTCTTCGTAATTTTTTAATGCTTGCTCTTTAGTGACAAGATCAATTTTGTTTTGAACAATAATTACTTTTTTTATTCCGACGATTTCCAATGCCATTAAATGCTCTCGTGTCTGCGGTTGCGGGCAATGTTCATTTGCTGCAACCAATAACAAAGCGCCATCAATAATTGTTGCGCTTGCAAGCATAGTGGCCATTAAACTTTCGTGGCCAGGTGCATCAACTAAACTAATAGTCCTTACTAATTGATTTGTTTCTGTTTTTTGCGTGCTGTATGTTTTAGTATCATCATCATAATATACACTGAAATTTGCATACCCTAAACGAATCGTAATGCCGCGCTTAATTTCCTCTGAATGCGTATCAGTCCATCTTCCTGAAAGACGTTCAGTTAATGTTGTTTTGCCATGATCTACATGACCAACTAAGCCGATGTTGATCTCTGGCTGTAACAAAGTGTGCTTTGTTTTAGAAGGCTCTTTAGCCTGCTCTTTTACTTCCTTTGATTTACCTGAAGACTTAGGTGTTTTTTTAGCTTCATCTCCTAATTCTTCTTCTGCTGTTTTCTTTCGAGCCATGGTTGTTAGAACTTCTGTTAATTTATAAATTTTTTTCAGTAAAAAGCGGCGTTGAACCATGCTTAAGAACTTTGACATTAATTTGCGCAGTCTTATCGTGAATAGTGTTGCCATTTACTAATTTACGTTGTTTAATACCATGGCTTTTTCTTCTAATTTTTCTCTCGCCTTTTTTGGTAATAACTATTTTCCGTTTCAAGCCAACACCTTGGACTGCATAAATCTTTTTTCTCCCTGTTCCAGGAACATCTTTACGCATAGGGACACCGCAATAATCACTGCCGCCAGTAATTTCAAATTCATACCCTGTAAGGTCGAGAATTTCTCCTTTAACTTTATCTCCAAGTTTTAATCCAATAAAAGAAGCAGCTTCGTTGTCTTTAACTTCCTTCTGAACAGCTTTTCCTGATTTAGGATCTGCTATAACTACTTTAAATTGTGCCATGTTGTTTCCTCCCGAGTAATCTCCTTCATTGAAGGGCCTCAGTTGCTATAATATAAGAATTGGGATTTATTTATAAAGATTGTTGAAAAGAAAATGGTTTATCTTTTTTTATAGTGTAGCGATAAGTGTCTAAGTTATGCAATGTTCCGCCATGCCTTCCAGCTCCATTACGATGCTCTTTGACAACTTGATGACTTACGAGATATCCTCTTTTAGCTAGTGCAAGAACACCTTCTTCAATTTTTGCTCTTGATAACCTTGAACCATGCTCTGAAAGGTGTTGATAAATCTGAGTTACATTTAATCCCTCACCCTCATGATGTTCAATGTGCTGATATAGTAAGCGTAACTGGTCAATAAAAGATTGCTCACTGCCTCGATTCCCTTCAAAATAACGCGGAATTAAAACATGATGTGGATTAACACCGTCTTTCTTATAACTCTTCAGGTCTCTTGCAACAGTTCTTGCTGCAGTTTCATCACCAAGAAATAAATCATAAAGTGTGTGTATAAATGTTACTAATGTTTTACCCTTGTCTGTTAAGCTCAGTATTCCATCATTTTCGGTGATATAACCTAATGCGTTATATTTTTCAACACGCCTTGCAACACTGTGCCCCAAATTTGGAGGATCAGGCAATTCTTTTCGAGGATCATAACCTTTAAAACCTGTTGCGCCTGTGCGGAAATGATCCTTTATTTCTTGGTGATTTTTACAACCTTGTGCAATAGCGTCTAAGAAAAGAACATCACATACAGGGCCAGGAAGTTTTTGATCTTGCTTTGGAGAAAAAACAATGCTCATTGCATCGAGATCATGGTGAGCAAGCCATTGATATGCATATTGTGCAGCAGCAACATAGCGTTCTCCATGAACTGAAAGTTGAAAAAAAGGTTTAGAGCGAGAAGAGCTATTAGGTATAAGATGAACTATTGGAACTAACATATCTCGTAAATGCTTCACTACTGAGCCTTGATTATTGTGTGTACTGAGATATAAACGAGCAGCATCATCAGCGACGAGATTTTCTAATCTTCCCCAAACAACATCTGCTTTTAGTTTTTGATAGCCAGTTTTAGGCTCTGTTTTTCTACTTAACACATAACCAACCATCACTAATCTTAATTCAGATCCAAGAATATACGTAAGAAAGTTTTTGAAATTTTCAACTTTTCGTTGATCAATTCTTCTGTCTGATGTTGTTTGAACTTCTGCTCCAGGTAATTGTTCAACTTCAGGAACAGCACACGATTGAGAACCTACTGGCAGCACTCTACAATCTAATCGTTGAATATCTGGCTCACTGCCGCCATTTCTCCGACGGCGAATAACAGTCCCTCGTTGATGCTGCGCACCATCTTGATCTAAACGTTCTTCTAAACCAGGATCAACAGTAGTACCTGCATTACTATCTGTTGTACCATCTTTGTTATCATCATAAGGGTTATAACTTGTAATATAACCTGCTGTAACGCTTCTCCTTCGTCGTCCTCCCAACACTACCTCTGGAACGTTTCTGCGTGCTTCGTTCATAAGTGTAGGTATAATACGAACTTATTTAAAAAAATTTAGTTTTATAAGGTATCTTAAGAAAACTTAAGATACCTTATGAATCTTATGAAATAATCTGATATAGTTTTTTCGCTTATTCTGAAACAGTTTCAATTAATTCGAAAAAAAGAGGTGGTATCTATGATCAAAAAAAGGGATTTTATTATAATGAGTTACTTGCGCAAGAATGGGCGTGAGACACTGACTTCTTTAAGCAAGAAAACAAGCATTCCTATTTCTAGTATTTTTGATAAAGCGCGAGAGTATCAAGCAAATATTGTTTCTCGCAATACCGTGATTGCTGATTTTACGTATTTTGGTTATCATGTGCGCGCACATGTTGCATTAAAATCACATACTGAAACAAAAGAGAGATTGCTTGAATGCCTTCTTAAACATCTTAATGTTAATTCTGTGTATAAAATTAACAATGGGTATGATTTTCTAATGGAAGGTATTTTTAAAAATATCAAAGATCTCGAGGAATTTCTTGATTATATCACGGTAACGTATCGTATACGGGCAAAAGAGATTCATTATATTATTGAAGATTTGAAACGAGAGCAGTTCATGGCTGATCCTAGTTTGGTTGAACTGTTGATTTAAGGGGTATAAAACAAGTGATAGTTATGGAAAAACAAAACAAACTTAATTTAGAAAATGTTATTTTGTTGGTTGTAGGTGTGTTTACCATCTATCTACAAATCTTTCCACCTGCAACTAAAGATGACCAAGTGAAAAGTATTTTTTATTTTGTAGGAGCTGTGATTTATATCATGGTTTATTACATGATTGCCTGGATAAGGGAAAAGGAAAAAGTTTATATTAATCAAACACAAGATATTGACAAAAGAGTACATACTTTACAGGCGAATTACCATATGCAAAAAACGATCTATCTCATTAAGCAAAAAGTTGCTATATTAGAAGCTCTTATGAGAAACAAGCAGGGAAAATTTGAAATAGATTATTTTAAACTGTTTGGATTAGGTGGATTACTTGCGCTATTTTACCTTTATCTTCGATCCCTAGGAATTGTACCTTAAGAGATTAAAGAGAACTTTGCAAAATTATGGTTACTGCCTATTTTGTGAGCATTTTCGAAATAGGTATCAGGCAATTTTCGAGGTTCCAGAGAGAAAATTGCTTTGTTAAAAGGATGTTTCAATGCGAACCGGCAGTAACCCGAGCTTTGCGAGTATTTTGCAAAGTTCTCTAAAGATATTATCCCCTATAATTTAAAACTCAATATTCCAATTCAGGATACAAAGGAAATTGCCTGGTCATTTCAAGAACTTCATTTCTTATTTTCTCTTTAACATGGTCATTGTGGAGATTTTTTAGAACTGTTGCAATCCATGAACCAATCTCTTTCATTTCTGATTCTTTCATGCCGCGAGAGGTTAATGCTGGTGTTCCTAATCTAATTCCCGAAGGATTAAAGGGCGTTCCTGTATCAAAAGGAATCATGTTAAAATTAGTGTAAATACCTAATTCTTCCAAAGTATTTGCTCCTTCCTTTCCTTTGCAGTTAACTGAACGGCAATCTATGAGAATAAGATGATTATCAGTGCCATTGCTTACTACACGGACGCCTTCATTGATCAATGATTCTGCCAAAGCTTTTGCATTTTTCACAATTTGTTCTTGATAGGTTTTGAATTCTGGTTTCATTGCTTCTGCAAAACATACTGCTTTTGCCGCAATAATATGCTGCAAAGGCCCTCCTTGTAAACCAGGAAAGAGACTAAAATCAATCTTTTCCGCCAGATTTTTTTTACCTTCTGGATCGTAGAGATGCTTTAATCGGTCTTCCTGTTTACAGAGGATTATCGCACCTCTTGTCCCGCGCAATGTTTTATGGGTAGTAGTCATGACTATGTCATGACTTGGTACTGGATTTTGATGCAATCCTGCTAAACACAAGCCAACTATATGGCTGATATCTGCCATACAATATGCATCAACTTCATAAGCTATTTCCTGAAATGCCTTAAAATCTATTTTTCTTGGGTAAGCTGTTGCGCCTGATAATACTAATTTCGGCTTTTCTTTCAAAGCAATTTTTCTTATTTCATCCATATCAAGCATTTCTGTTTCCTGATTAACACCATACGGAACAATAGAATATGTTTTTCCTGAAAAATTGACAGGATTGCCGTGAGTTAAATGCCCTCCATGTCCAAGATTCATACCTAGAATTTTATCACCTGGCTTAAGCACTGCATTATAACAAGCTTGATTAGCCGTTGAGCCAGCATTTGGCTGCACATTTGCATGCTCAGCTTGAAACAGTTTTTTTGCTCTATCAATAGCAAGCTGTTCAATTTTATCAATCACTTTATTGCCGGTGTAATACCTTCTAGTAGGATAACCTTCAGCATATTTATTTGTTAAAACAGTCCCGGCAGCTTCCAAGCTTGCCAAGCTTGCAAAATTCTCAGAAGGAATTAACATTAATCCGTTTCTTTGACGAGAAAGCTCTAATTGTAATAACATAAGAATTTCAGGATCTTGCTGAGCAACATTTGTTAACATAATTCTGCAAGCGATAGAATATTTATATAGTTTTCTTTATTCAAGGCTTCATCCAAAAATGAGGTTAGCGCCCTCAGGTCGAAACTCTTAGGGGTGCCCTTGCTTTACGCAAGTCTTATAATCCCGATCTTTAGTCGGGATTATATTTAGCTCCTTCGGAGCGTGACCGATTATGCGATTGAAATAAGCGAAGTTTCGAAGGCGCTAACCTGGCGGCAGCCATTTTTTGGATGAAGCCTTTATTCAAACAATTTTCTCCCTATCCTTACCATAGTTGCTCCTTCTTTTATCGCAATATGGTAATCATCACTCATACCCATGCTGAGGTGAGGTAGTTTCAATTGTTGTTGTAGTTGTTTCATTTGTTTAAAATAAGGTTGAGGATCTTTATGCAAAGGAGCTATGCACATGATACCAATTATTTGAACATGATCTAATAGTTTAAGAGTGTTATAAGCATTACCCATATCCTCTTTTTTAAAACCGTGTTTTTGTATTTCGTTGCCGATATTAACTTGCAGCATAATTTTGATGTTTTTATGTTGTTTTTTACTTTCTGCATCTATTGTTTTAGCAAGTTTAATCGAATCAACACTTTGAATAACATTGAACAACGCAACTGCTTTTTTAACCTTATTAGATTGGAGATGACCAATAAAATGCTTTGTTATTGAAGAGGGAAGCAAAGGAAATTTCTCTTCTGCTTCCTGTATTCTGTTCTCGCCAATATCAGTAATTCCTTGGTTGAAAAGAGGAAGAATTTGGGATATTGTTTTTCCTTTTGTGACTGCAAGTAAAGTAATTGAAGGTGGAATACCTAATTTGCGGAATAATGTTGGTGGAATAATATTAATCCCCCAGTTATTAGTTACAAGAAATCATTCTTCATCGGCTGTTTCATCGTACTCTTCTGTTTTTTCTTTACGATCGTCATATCCCTGCATGAAGCCTTCTTCTTCGGGAGAGATCTCATCATTATCTACAAGATCATCTCTAGCGGTTTCTTTATAGACGTTTTCTTCTTCATCAGTGTTTTCTTCGTCTTTTGCCATAGCGGGTTTGTAGCTAAGCTGTCATTTAAAAAGTTTATCATTAAAATTTATAAACTAAGAATGTTAAAGAATACCTATGGATGAAAGTTATACCAAACAGCATCTTATGGATTATATTCGCTTTCAGCTTCAAAATGGCTATTTTATTGAGGATATTGTTAACACGCTTATAAAATACGGCTATGGACAAAAACTCGTTGATGAAGTTGTTTATGAGATAGGCGATATTGAAGTTAAACATCACAAGCATACTAAAAAAACCGACCTTAAGCAATTAGATCAAGAACTTATTGCCTACACAAATACGCTTCTTATTGATTATATCGGCCAAGAACTTGAACAAGGATATACTGAAAGCGCTATTAGCCGCGCTCTGCTCCGCCAAGGTCATCATAAAGAATTAATAGATGCTGCTTTTAAAGCAGTTAAAGGAGGAAATATCGCCAGGAATACACCGCAACCTGGAATAAGTCTCCCTCTCACTACCTTATTTATTATTGCGTTTATTTTGATGACTGCTGTAGCATTTGTCATAAGCATAGGAGTAAATGAAACAATATTTATGGTTGGATTAACCTTGGCTCCAGCATTTATTGCTCTAGCATTGGGATATTTTCTCCTAGCAAGTATTGATCATAAGTTTATGACAACAGCATTGCCGTTGTTGTCTATAATCATGATCATTGGTGTTTTTGCGTATCTTCTTAATTATTCAACAGTTTATACAAATAAAGATCCTATGATTCTTCTTGGTGTTAATGTAGTATTAGGGATAATTTTTAGCAGTTTTATGGCTGTATTCAAGCGGAAGTCGTTTCAACAACCTACACGGACAAAAGCAAGAGAAGAACTGCAAACAATCACTGAAAAAGATATAGCTGATGCAGAAAAATTCACTAAATCATATGATCACAAGCAAACTGCATTAGTAAAAGAGCTTGCTCTTGGAAAAGACCCTAAAATTCCTTTGAAAAAAATGAATGAACCTTCAATCAGGGATGATTTAGACAATCGAGGGGGAATACCATAAGTATTTTTAGTACGTAATAAGTCTGGGGTTTTAGCGCCTACTTTTGTGAAGCTCCTCTATATCTTTATTGGGGATTTTTCGGAGTTCCAGAGAGAAAAATCCAATGTTCAATCACATCTCAAGCTGAACCGGCGCTAAAACCATGGAAGACTTATTACGTACCTTGAATAGAAATCATTATAAATAATAAATAGGTGTCAACTAAGTATAAAATAAGAGGAATGCTTTTATGATTGATCTGTTGAAATATTTTAATAATACCTTTGGATTATGGGCGTTAAGCGCTTTAGGGGTATTGTTTCTTATTTATTTAATCAAACCAAAGATCAAAGATAAAATGGTTCCCTCGTTAATTTTTCTTATTAAACAAACAGGAAAAAGCAGGCAGGAATCTTTTTTTCGAACATTATTGCGCGACTGGCTGCTTTTGTTTCACCTTCTTCTTATTCTTGGCTTAGCATTAAGCATAGCTGATCCTATTTATTTTACTGACAAAAACCTTGATGCTGAGTTTACGGTATTAGTTCTTGACATGAGCGCAAGCATGCAGGCGCAGGATGGATTAGGAACTGCATTTGATCGGATGAAAAGTGAAGCAAAAAACTATCTTAATAGTGAAAAAATAAGCATTTTAGCCATTGAAAATGATCCGCGATTGATTCTTGATAAAGGCGACCGTGATAAAGCGCTTCAAATGATTAACAGCCTTGAGCCAAAAGAATCATTATCGCCTGTTGGCAATGCGATTTTAGCTGCAAGCGATATTGTTGGTGATAAAAACGGCAGAATTGTGGTCATCAGTGATTTCATTAATTCTTATGGATTGGATCCTACTATTGCTAAAACATCAGTGGAAGCCAAAGACAGACCAATTGAATTTGTTAATGTAAAAGAAAGCTCGCGCAAAAATATAGGCATTGTAAACTTGGAATTTATTGATGATAATGTGCGAGTAACTATGCACAATTATAATACTGAACCTGCGCAAGTGCCGGTGATTATAAATGAACAAAACAGCGACATAAAAATACCTGCTGATTGGGAAGAACGGCTTCTTTTCACGCCACAACCAGGTATTAACAAGATTGAGCTTGAAACAGATGATGATTTTGCTGTTGATGATATTGCTTATATCAGCGCTCCGCAACAAACTAAAAAGAAGATTTTGCTTATTAGCAACAAAGAACAAAATTTTATTTATCCTATGCTGAAAGCTTATGCTGAAAGTTGGAATAATCATATTACTATTGAACTCGCTGAGCCGCCAAAATTACCTATTGTTGATCATCAGATTATTATTGTAGACTCAGTATTGCCTAATAAATTTGCTACGTCAGTGCAGGAGAATATTATGGACCTTGTTGAAGAAGGAAAAGCAAGCCTTATTGTTACTGCTCAAGACAGTTTAGAAGCATTAAAATTAACAAAGATTCTTCCTGTTACGTTAAAAGGACCTGCTGGTGAAGCAGATGTTTTTAATCAAAATACCCTTTCACAAATTACCAATGATGTAGGATTTACTAAAGTAAATAAACATTTTAAAGCCAAAGCAAAAGACAAAACAACCAGCATTGCCCGAACAGCAGACAATACTACGATTATAGGTTTGGGAAGCTATGGTCAAGGACTGGTAGCTTATTATGGTATATTTGATGAAGAAAGCACTTTCAAATACGATGTCTCGTATCCTGTTTTCTGGCAGCAATTGTTAGATTATATGTTAGGTGATGGAACACTCCAAGATCTCAATTATCGCGTAAAAGACCAGGTCATTTTAGATACTGAACTTCCTGTCAAAACACCAACCAAGCAGATGAAAACACAAGTGGTAGATTTTGATGAAGTAGGAATGTACTCGATTAGAAACAGACAAGTTGCTTCAAATTTGCTTCATAAAGTGGAGTCAAATGTTAATTTTGAGTTTCAGCAAACAAGTGTTGACGGTTCCCTTGTTAAAGAAAAAGATGCTCAGATTAAGCGAAGAATAATACATTATTTTATTTATGGAATATTAACCTTATTATTTTTAGAATTACTCTATATTAAGTTCAGAGGTGATTTATAATCATACTTCTCGATCAACTAGGATTAATAACTATTGAAAAACCTTATATGATTTTTGTGCTCCCGATCCTGCTGATAGTTTTAATTTTGTTATTAATGATTAACTTTGTCAGGTTTAATAGTGAAGAGAAAAAGGAGAAGAGACGATATCGATTTTGGATATTTGTTTCGAGAACCATTATTATTACGTTATTGGTAGCTGCGTTGACGAATCCTTTTATTACGAAACGTGAAAACAGCGATGGAAATCCTGAAGTTACCATCCTTTATGATAATTCTACTTCCCTGTCGCTTTTTAAGAGCGACGTAGACAAGGTCAATAACCTTGTTAAACAAATAGAAAAAGAAGTTCCTGTTGAGGTAAAATACATAGCTAATGATGTGCGGTCTCCATTAGGAGATGAAATATTCAGGCAATTAAGCAAGAAAAATATTCTCCTTGTTACTGATGGTAATAATGATCTGGATTCTATGAGTTTCTCTGATGTTGGAGCATTTGCAGAAAAGTTTAACACCACTATCCATGCTCTTAAATTAACATCTCAAGATAAAGATGTCAGCATTAAAATTGAAGGTCCAAAGATATCGATTGTTGATACAGATTATAATTTCCAATTGATCGTGAAGGGGATTGAGAAGCTAGTAAAAGTACAAGTGGTTATTGATGATAAAATTGCGTTTGACCAGCTGGTTAAAGAAGGAGAAGAGAAAGTTAAAATAAAAAAACGTTTTAATGAACTCGGGCAGCACAGAGTTGTTGCCCGAGTTCTTGATAAAGACTTTTTTGAAATTAATAATGTGTATTACAAAGTCGTTGATGTTGTAGAAAAGCCAAAAGTGTTGTATATTTCAGATAAAACTTCAATCATTGATAAAATACTCCAAGCTCGATTTTATGCTACCAAAGAATCTAAAATTCCTTCCAGTCTTCAGGGATACTTTGCCGTAGTCATTGATGATAAAATGCATAGTATTACGCAGGAAGAAGCACGTGTTCTAGAAAGTTTTGTTGATGATGGAAATGGTTTAGTTCTTTTTGGAGGATTAAATTCATTTAGGGGTCCATCACCGATTGATTTATTATTGCCTGTTGTTAGTGGATCAATGCAAGAAACAGGAACTAACTTCAACTTTATTTTTCTTACTGATGCATCTGGATATATTGATACTAAATTCACTCCTGAAGAAGAATACGCTGGCCAGATGATAACGCTTCTTTCCAAACGCCGCGAGACTGTGCAGATGGAAGTATTAAGCTTTGCTCATATTGGCATGCTTGTTCATTCTTGGGGAGGAGTTGATAAAGCAGATGCTATGATAAAATCAATGATTGATTATCAAGATATCACCACTATTGACGGAATTATTTGGTACAGGCCTGCTGAGATTCATGAAGGATTAGATCTTGCAGCTCAGGAAATGCGAACAAAACAAGGCAATAATAATGTCATTGTATTAAGTGATGGAGCAATTCATGAGCAACTGCTTGAAAAAGGTTTGCAGAGCTTGCAAGTATTGCGAGATATGGGGGTAAGAGTCCATAGTTTTAATGTTATCAATACGCAATTGGATGATAATGCCTTAAAACCTACACGGCAGCTTATTAGTTCTGAAGGACGAGGAATGTTTATGCAGAATGCTGCTGACATCAACAAGCTCTTTGAAAAGAATTTAATTATCTCAAACCCACAGCATTGGATCACTGCTGATGCAACAGTTAATGCAGAAATTCTTGGATATAATAATGTCATTCCTACTGCCTCTGCACGAACCCTTGTCACCACAGGAACAGGAGTTCCGATTATTACAACAAATAGTTATAATAAAGTAGTAGTTATCTCAACAGATACCGGTCAAGAATGGGCGCCTGAATTATATAACAAAGATAACATATTTTTAGTATATCGCTCTATTGATTGGGCAGTAGGAGATCCTAATAGAAATAAAGAAGAATATGTATCCGTGCAAGATGCTGTTGTTAATAAGAATACTAAAGTGCAGTATAAAACAAAAGGCAAGCCTGTTTCAGAGAGATGTAATTTTATGATTATTGAAGATTATTATGAATGTACTATGGTGCCGACAAAAATTGGTTTTGATACGGTTGTTAACACCCTCTTTGCAGTTAATTATGATGAAGAATATGAGCAAACGGGATTTAATGAAGCAAGTCTTGACAAATTAGTCAAGAAAAGCAAAGGAAGCTATTTCAATCAAGATCAAGTCCAAGCAATTATTCAGCAAACAAAAAATAATGCAAAGGTTGAAATTTTAACCAAAAAGCCATTAGATACTTATCTTTTGACAGCTGCTATTGCTTTATTACTGCTTGAAATACTTATTCGAAGAATTAAAGACAAAATCAAACAAAGCCAAATGCAATAAAATAAAATGTAATAAAATATAAATATACTTAACATAGAAAGGTGTAAATATGGGTTACTTAAAATCTGATGTTGATCTGAGGTTGTTGTATATTATCCTTGGAATAGGGCTGGTGTTAGTGGTATTAACAGTAATGTATCAAGGAAGTCTGGGGAAAATTAACAATTCCAATGATGTTCTTGAAAAGCAATTAGCTCATCTCAAGAATAATATGAGCAAAACATTATATAATCTCGAATTATGCAGAAATGATTATTTCAATCTCTCGTTGGAATTAAATGACACTAAGCAATTCCTCTTAAAGTCAAGAGAAGAATACAATGTTATTTATGAAGAAACAGAAGGTGAACTTGAGAAAACTCAAGAAGATCTTGTCAACAAAGATGACCTTATTACCAGCCTTAAAACACAAGTAGCGCAGCAGATAAACAGCATTGCAAAACTTCAAAAACAAACTGAAGACTTAACGGAAAATGTTGACGAGCTTGAAAAAACAAACAGTAAACTGGAGAAATTCAAGAAAGATGCCGGTGACTTTATCGATGATTTTGATCATTGCAGAACTAATGACAACCAAGCATCTTGTTATAATAAACTAGAATTACCTGATTAATAATCAGGTAATAGAAGAGGTATGTTATGTCACGTTTTAATATTGCACTCAAAGAGGTATATGACACTCAAAATAAAGTAATTATATTAACAACATTCCTCAAAACAGTTATTGTTTTTCTGCTGGCGTACAGTATCTTAATTCTTATTCATTTTTATAAAAACATGGCATTCATTATAGCATTATTTTATTTTGCCTATACCGTGCAGAAAGAGATTAATAAAAAATCTCTTAAAGAAGTTGAGGGGAAAAATCCTTTTTTAAAAGAAATGCTTTCAACTGCTGCTGATAATGTTCATGTAGAGAATTTTATGGTATTAAAGCTTCAGGAACAAGTGTTTCAAGGGATAAAAGAGATTAGAATTTCGTCATTTATTAACCTTAAAAAACTTGGTAAATTATTTGCATTTATTTCTCTCTTTGCAATATTTAATATTATTATTGGGGTTAATGGATGGCAGATCCTAGATCTTGAAGGAATACTCCAAGATAGGGGGTTGAGTTTTAACATCCGCAATTCGCTATTAAAACACCAGCTTCATGATTCATTGCTTGATTTGGATATTTCTTTAGATGATTTGAATCAGGATGTCCAAATACAGGAAATTGGCAATAAAAACCAGCTCAAAAAGGCTGAAGCTCTGCCTGATGAATTATTCAAAGCATCAGATAAAACATTTGAAGAACTCCTGTCAAAAAAGAAAAGAATATATATTAGAAAATATTTTAGTCAAGTGAGAGACCTTCAACCGGTTACAGGAGGCTGAAGGTCTCTCACTTGACTAAAAAGAGGTTTTACCCATGATTGAAATAGAAAAGCTTAAAAAAACATTTGACGCTGTGTTTATGGAGATTGAGAAGGTCATTGTAGGGCAGCGTGATGTTGTTGAACAAATTCTTATTGCAATGTTATGCGAAAGCAATGCTTTGCTGGAGAGTTACCCGGGGTTAGGTAAAACCCTTACGATTAAAACTCTTTCCAATGTTATGGATATGAAGTTTTCAAGAATTCAAAATACCCCTGATTTAATGCCAAGTGATATTACAGGGACAGAGATTATTGAAGAACATCAAGGAAAAAGGTATTTTAAATTTCAAGAAGGTCCTGTTTTTGCCAATATTGTCCTGGCAGACGAGATCAATCGGGCAACGCCTAAAACACAATCAGCTCTGCTAGAGGCAATGCAGGAGAAGCAAGTAACTGTTGGAAATAAAACCTATGAACTCCCCCAGCCTTTCTTTGTTTTAGCAACACAGAACCCCATTGAGCAGGAAGGAAGCTTAGCGCTTGATCAGACAGTATTTATCAATGGCCAGCTTAAGACGGGAAATGAACTTCTAGCTCTTGCTGGCGATAATTGCATAGCAGAAGATGAGAAGGGAATAAAATTATATCAGCTTAATGCCTACACCCTTGCTTTGAATCCTCACGGTAAATTAGAACAACAATCCTGTTATTTATATACACTTCCTTATAATGCTGAGATGGCAACGATTACTACAAAAACAGGAAAAAAGATAACAGTAACTAAAAACCATCCTTTCCTTGTCAATGAACATGGGATTATAATGTGGAAAAAAGCAGAAGATTTAACAAAATATGATTATTTAGTTAATCCACGAAAAATTTCTGTTGACCCTAACTTTGTAAAAATACCAACTCATCAAGAAACCATAGCACAAATGGAACAAAAACCGTTGACAAAGGAGATACATTTTGATGAAGATTTTGCGTTTTGGATAGGATTTTTATTATCTGATGGTTATATTGGCGAAAAATCAGTTCAAGCAGTGCAGAAAAATTATCCTGAAGTGCTTGATCGATTTGTAACTATATCAAAAAAATATGGATTTAACCCTGCAGTAACTTTAAACAGAGGGTGCAGATACGCTACTATCTATGCTAAACCATTGGTAGAATATCTTCGTATTAGATTTGGTGTGAAAGGTGGAAAAGATAAACAAATTCCGTCATGGTTTTTATCTTTTCCTGATGCAATGAATAGAGAATTTTTAAAAACATTTATTGCGCTTGAATCATCACTACGAGACAATAGAATTGTTTTCACCCAAAAAAGTGAACATAATATAAACCTCATTTCTTATATGTTATTGCGTGAAGGCATTATTTCATATCCTCGTTTTGATGGGAGAATTTTTAGGCTAAAAATTCAAGGAGAAGATTGCGTTGCATTTTTGAAGAACATAGGATGGCTATCTCAGGAAAAAATGATGGGAATCAATCTTCAAAGAACTATTGCCTCAAGCTTCCGCGTAGTTCCTGTTTCTCGAAGGGTAATTTTATCATTAGTAGAAATGCTTGGTTTAAACAGTTTCCACACATTAAAAGGGAGAAAAACCTTCACTGAACGAAGCTGGTATGGGAGTTATAAAGGAATAAAAGAAGGAGAAACAGTAATGGCAGTTAATTCTCTCCAGCAATTTGTTGATGATATAGACCATGAAATTAACTATCGAAAAGAAGCAGCGTTTACCGCAGAACTTGAACAAAATCCAAGGTATTTTGCAGCAAATATTGGACTCCCTATGACGGCAATTGCTCAACAATTGCAAATTTCAAAAAATCAAGTATGGAATCTTTATCAGGGAAGCACTCCTCATTCTGCATCAGCAATAAAACAAGTACTGGAACAAAAATATGAAAAATGCCTTGAAGAGGCTGAACAATTACTTGAGTATTGCAAAGCCTTGCTCAGTGAAGATATTTATTATGATGGCATTGCATCTATTGAGTACGCTCCTTCAAAAGGCATGGCTTTTGGATTAACCGTTCCTGAACATCAAAATTACATAGCAGGGTTCGGAGGTTGTGGCATAAATCATAACACCTATCCTTTGCCTGAAGCGCAAACAGACAGGTTTTTATTAAAAATAAAAATAGACTATCCTAAATTTGATGATGAGATAGAAATAGTTAATAGATATGCAAAACAATTAAAGGATCCAGAGATTAGAAAGATCTTGGGCAAGAATTCATTCTTAGCCTTGCAAAAATTTACCAGGCAGGTTCCTTTATCTGATGATTTGCAAAAAGCAGTGGTTAAAATTGTTGCTGCGACAAGAAATGATAAAGATCATATTGAATATGGCGCATCACCTCGAGCAAGCATTGGCTTGATTTTAGCTGCGAAAGCGCAAGCATTAATCACCGGGAGAAGCCATGTTAGCGCAAAAGATATTGAAAAATTAGCCTACCCTGTCCTGCGGCATAGAATTGTTCTTAACTTTGAAGCAGAGAGAAAAGGTATGACAACTGATGATGTTATCCGTGAGATCCTCAAAAAGGAGCTTAAATAAATAATGGCCATCAAAACTGATTTTTTAGAGCAATTGAATAGATTTAGTTTAATTGTCAATAAGAGGGTTACTTCTAATTACTCCGGCGCAAGAAGATCTATTGCTTTTGGGCATGGATTAACACTCAAAGATTACAGAAATTATGTCGCTGGAGACGATATAAGGCTTGTTGATTGGAAGCTTCTTGGAAGAACTGATAAATTATATGTCAAACAATATGAAGAAGATAGAACTCTAACCGTGTATATTATTGTCGATGCTAGCGCAAGCATGAATTTTGGCAAACCGTTGAATAAGTATGAATACGGCGGTATGATTGGAGCTGGGTTTGCGTATCTTGCTATGAAAGAGAATGATAAATTCCAATTCTCTACCTTTTCTGCGCAGCTTAATACCTTACGGCCGCGAAGAGGAATGTCGCAAATGGTATCAGTAATTGATAATATTAATGAAATCTCTGCGAAAGGTGTTTCTAATTTTGAGGATGCTATGGTTAAATTAAGAAAAACATTAAAGGGAAGGTCATTAATTGTGCTTGCAAGCGATTTTCTGTTTCCCCCAGAAGAAATCGAACGAGGATTATTGCGTTTAGGAAAACAAGAGATTAAAGTAATCCAAGTTCTTGATCGTGTTGAAAAAGAATTGAATTTTGAAGGAGATGTTAAATTATATGACGCTGAATCAAATCAGGTATTGCATACGTTTATGAGCAAGCGATTGCGTGAAAAATACCAGCAGAAATTAAATGAACATTCTTCTAAAATCCATGATATCTGCATTGGGTTACATGCAAGTTTTAATCAGGTAACTACTGATGAACCAATATTCGATACTTTCTTTGATGTATTGAAATCAAGAGGCGCGCATAATTAAAGATAAAAATATTTAGATATGATTTGCTGGATAAACTGTGTTATGAACACGAACACCGCGTCTATAAAGATCTAATCGTTTAAGCGCCCCTGCTACACCATGTACTGAAACTGTTTCTAAACTTCTTTCTGCAGTTAATAAGGTATATTTACCATCTACTTCTTTAACTCTTAATGCATCAGGATCAAAGTACGTTGTTTTTGCAACACCTTGATCGAGAAAATCTAAACGGCAGGATAGTTCTCCATTATCAGGATGCAAAACTCCTACAATATTTACGTTTCTAGGATCAGAAACATCCCTTATCATGACTCGTTTTCCATAGAACTGCACTGGAGTTTTATCAGAAACTGAAGAATCTACAGAAGGTTTTCTTGATTTCATATCATAGCTTGTTACTTCATCTGTTGTTACGTCATCTACGCTCATGTTTTCATCTTGCCACATTACTTCATGTACTTGATTTCTTCTTATTTTGTTTTGAGAGTTATGCAGTGTCTGTTGGTTATATTTAAGGTTTTCGGAAAGGTTGGCTTCGGTGAAAATGTAGTTTTTGGTGCCATGCTGGTGATTATCTTTCAAATTAACGTACAAGAAAAAAGGAAATTCCAATAGGAATTTTTTCCTTCTTATATATAATAAGTGAGATAATCACGGCACCAAAACCGAGGCTATGCCGAGATTTTCACCGAAGCCGGAAAGGTGGGGTGTGTAGAATATGCAGAAGCAAGATACCAAGCAGTAGACAGCCATATGTCCAGTGGAGATTTAAGTTATAATTTAATCATTTTATTCATGGATTTCCGAAAAGGTTTCATTCTATTTGAAAACTTTCCGAATTTAGCGTTTCCACTGGACATGTTGAAGTAAGGTTTATAAGCTACTCACATTAGTTCGTAAGATGGAAAATGACTAATAACTCACTCATAAATATTGGCGATATAAAAAGTAGAATTTATTCTGTAAGAGGTTTACAAGTAATGGTTGATACAGATCTTGCAGAACTCTATGATGTCAAGACAAAAGTATTAAACCAAGCTGTTAAGAGAAATTCTGAAAGATTTCCAAAGGAATTTATGTTTCAATTAAATCTTGAAGAGTTTAATCACCTGAGATCACAATTAGTGACTCCAAGTATAAAGGATCTAAGGTCACAAGTTGTGACCTTAAACAGTGAAAGAGGCCATCATCGAAAGTATTTACCTTATGTTTTTACTGAGCAAGGAGTTGGAATGCTTTCAGCAGTATTAAAGAGTGATAGTGCAATAAGGGTAAGTATAAAAATAATCAATGCTTTTGTAACAATGAGGAAGCTTATTTCTTTAAATACTCAAATATTTCATAGATTAAATAGTGTGGAAAAAAAGCAGATAAATTATGATAAAAAATTTGATGAAATATTTGATGCCCTACAGAATAAGGAAACTATACCTGAAAAAGGTATATTTTTCGATGGACAAATATTTGATTCATATCAATTCATTAGCAGAATAATCAGAAGTGCTAACAAGTCAATAATTCTTATTGATAATTATCTAGATGACACCGTATTGACTATGTTAAACAAAAGAAATAAGCTGGTGCAAGTTACTATATTCACTAAAGAGATTTCTAAACAATTCTCACTCGATTTAATGAAATATAATTCACAATATCCCCCCATTGAAGTTAAAGAATTTAAGCTATCACATGATAGGTTTCTGATAATTGATAATAAAGAAGTCTATCACTTAGGGGCATCTTTAAAAGATTTAGGAAAGAAATGGTTAGCATTCTCAAAATTCGATAAAGAAATATTCAAAATACTTGATCGGCTGGAAATCAATGAAGCTTGAGTTAGTGCAAAAAATGGATACACTGTGAGTGATAAAAAACACATCAACATAATACCATAACTTAGATTTTGATAAAATGTCAAAAAAGATGTTAAAAGATAAGAAAGATCCTTGATTTCTTTTGATTTAGACTATTTAAATTGATGAATTAAAAGATTGTAAGCATTGTTCTTGAATGGTTTGATCATAAAGAGTATGAAAGAAGATTCAAATATTAAGTTAAAGGGTTTTGTTAAGTTTTTGAAAGACCTAAGAGATTTATAACTCCAAAAGTTGAAATAATAATTGGGATCAATATTTGAGAAGCATCAAAAATTGGTTTAAACCACAATACATCCTCACTTAATAAAGAATTGAGATAATGTAATAAAAAATATACAAAATACACCGATAAAAATAATATAATCCATTTTAACAAATTAGGCATTTTTAATTTAGGAATACGAATTGCTTCGCTAAATAAATTAAAAATATCTCCTAATGTTTTCCCAAAGAAAAGTCCCAGTTCAGATTTAGGCTTTTGAAATTTCTCTAATTGAGCAAGAAAAGAGTTTAAACGTTTGTTTACAGACATTAAATCGCGTTGATCATAAGAAGATAAAAGTTTATTTAGTATACTATTTAAAATTAAAGAGTCGGTCTTGTTAATTTCAATATTTTTCAAATAGTTCAATTCTTTAATACGATTAATAATTTTAGTAAATGTTTGAAAAGAAGAAATCAAATCTTGTGAAATTGAAAGAATAGGAAATTCATTTAAATTTGGGAATTCATCTTCTAACTTATTTAAAGATTTCTGAAATTTGTTATTATACAAAAAATAAGTAAGAAAGTTTTTCTTCTTTTGAAATTCAGAAAATAAATTTATAAAAATTAATAATCTATATTCAAAATTAATTAAAGGACCAATAGATTCCAAGTCTGCTTTACATCGTTTATCAATAAAATATTCAACAAAACATAGAACTAAAGCTATAATTATATATTTTATATTCCAAAGCAATAAAGAAAAGATTATAACGATAATAGAAATAACCATAACTGTTAAATTTGTATTACTAACCCTATTAAAAAAAGCTCTTTGTTTATATTGCCTAATTATTTTTTTTTGAATTTGTTCGTATATGGGTTCCATTTTAAAGTAATAATTTTAATATCACATATATAAATAATAATAATAATAAAATAGACAATATACCAATTAAAGTTCCAAATAATGTAAAATTTTTTCTCATTTTGGGGGAAAAAACTTAAGTATGTAAAAACTTTTCTATTTTAAGAACATATTGAGTTAAATCTTTTAAAAGGATATATGAATAAATATTAGATAAAATTATGTCTAAACCAACATCATTCCGCAACCTTTAAAATACCCATCATATTTTATCATAATATGCCACCATCTATCATGCGTAAACCAATTGTAACTATACTTGGCCATGTTGATCATGGTAAAACCACCTTATTAGATACTATTAGAAGAACAACCGTTACTGAACGTGAATCAGGCGCCATTACCCAGGCAATAGGCGCTTCTATTATCCCAGCTGAAACTATTACTCGGCTTTGCGGTTCATTGCTTAAACAGCTCAAGGTAGCATTAACTATTCCAGGATTGTTGTTTATTGATACTCCAGGTCATGCTGCTTTTTCTAACTTAAGAAAACGTGGAGGTAATTTGGCAGATATTGCCATCCTTGTTGTTGATATTAATGAAGGGTTTAAACCGCAAACTTTTGAGGCAATTGAAATATTGAAAGTTTCTAAAACACCTTTTATCATAGCAGCTAATAAAATCGATCTTATTAATGGCTGGAAAGTGAATGACGAACCATTGCTCATGAATATAACTAAGCAAATTCCTGCAACGCTTGGATTGTTTGAAACAAGGCTTTATGAGTTGGTAGGGAAATTCTATGAACTTGGGTTTCAGGCTGAACGCTTTGATCGTGTAACTGATATTACAAAACAACTTTCTCTTATTCCTATCTCTGCTAAAACAGGGTTAGGTTTGCCTGAATTATTAATGGTTTTAACAGGATTAACGCAGAAATATCTTAATGAAAGTTTAAGATATGAATTAGATGGACCTGCAAAGGGAAGCATTCTTGAAGTGAAAGAAGACAAAGGTCTAGGCAAAACTATTGATGTTATTATTTATGACGGGCAAATAAAGGTAAAAGATACCTTAATTATTGGCGGCATTGGAAAACCTATTATTACCAAAGTAAAAGCATTATTCGAGCCAGTGCCTTTGCATGAAATGCGGGATGCTAAATCAAAGTTTGCTTCGGTTAAAACTGCTTTTGCAGCAACAGGCATCAAAATTGCTGCGCCTGAATTAGATGGTGTTGTTGCAGGAATGCCTCTTATGGTTGTCGGAGATAATCTTCAAAAAGCAGTTGAAGAAATTCAATCGCAGGTTGAGGAAGTTATTATTGAAACAGATAAAGAAGGAATTATTATCAAAGCTGATTCTCTTGGCAGTTTAGAGGCAATGATCTCACTACTCAAAGAGAAAAATCTTATTGTAAGAAAAGCTACTATCGGCGATATTACTAAAAAAGATATTATCGAAGCAGAAGCAGTAATTGCAAAGAATCCTCTTAAAGGTGTTATTCTTGGTTTTAATGTAGTGATTGCTTCAGATGTTGCAGATTATGCTAGTAGATCAGCAGTGAAAATTATCACTCATGAAGTTATTTATTCTTTATTAGAGCAATTTGAAAAATGGTTGGATATGCAAAAGAAACTTGGAGAACAGAAGAATTTAGATGGCTTAATGTATCCGGCAAAACTTGAATTTTTACGCAATCATACGTTTAGGCAATCACATCCCGCAATCATAGGAGTTGATTTACTAGCAGGCAAAATAAAAATAGGAACTGCATTAATGAAAAATACTCCTGGGCATATTGGTGTTATTAAATCAATTAAAATTGAGCAAGAGAATGTTTCAGAAACAACTGCGCCAAAGCAATTGCCTATTTCAATTGACGGACCAACGGTTGGCAGACAAATTCAAGAAGGAGATATCCTTTACACAGCAATTCCTGAAGGGCACTTTAAGAAATTGAAAGAAATGAAACATCTGCTGAAAAAGGAAGAAATTGAAGTATTGAAGGAAATAGCAGAGATTATGAGGAAGGATAATCCGGTTTGGGGGGTATAGAATGAAGAATTTTAAATAAGCAAATATTTATTAATTTACCTCAAATCTACAACTGTTATGAAATTCCCTATAAACCTATCATCCTACAAACCTGTAATTCTTGATCTCCAACAGGAAAAACTATCTTCAGAGCAAAAAAAACAATTACAAACAAATATACAATTAGTCAGAGACAGCATCGTATTTTTCACAGCTTATGCTGGTGCAAGAGGTTTAGGTGGACATACTGGAGGACCATATGATATTGTTCCCGAAGTATTGTTGGCTGATGGTTTCATGCGCAATAAAAACAACAATGTAATGCCTATATTTTGGGATGAAGCAGGCCATAGAGTTGCTATTCAATACATAATGTCTGCATTAGATCAACAAAATAAAGCAATCACGCCAGAAACCTTGCTTCATTATCGTGAACATGGCTTTGGATTGTACGGACATCCTGAACGTGATGAGAAATTAGGAATAAAATTTAGTTCAGGAAGATTAGGGCATATGTGGAGTTTTGTTAATGGTGTTGCATTAGCGCACCCTGATAAAAAGATAATATTGTTTGGCAGTGATGGAAGCCAGCAGGAAGGCAATGACGCAGAAGCGGCACGCTGTTGTGTTGCTCAACAATTAAAAATAGTTCTTACCATTGATGATAACAATATTACTATCTCTGGACATCCGAATGAATACATGAAAGGCTATGACTTGAAAAAAACATTAGAAGGTCATGGTTTGTCAGTTGACCAAGGCGATCCAGAGAATTTAGAATCATTGTATACAAGAATGAGAACTGCAATTCTATCAAAGAAACCTGCAGTGCTTCTTAACAAAAGAAAAATGGCTGTTGGTATCGAGGGTATAGAAGATTCTCATAAAGCCCATGATGTTGTAGCTGCTGATGTGGCAATAAAATATCTTGAAAAACATGGGTATAGTGAAGCTGTTGCCATGTTAAAATCTGCAGTGAAAGTTAAGGATGCAACTACCAGTTATCTTGGATCAAGCAAAGAAGTTGCAACGAACAGAAGTGAGTTTGGTAAAATTATTTGCAATATTCTCAGACAAATGCCAACTGAGCAACGGAAGAAAACGGTAAAAGTATTTGATTGCGATTTAGATGGCAGCACTGGTTTGAAAGTAATCAAAGATCAATTTTCTGATATTTATGTTGAAGGTGGGGTCATGGAAAGAAATAATTTCTCGGCTGCTGCTGGTTTTGGTTATGACAACGACAAACAAGGAATATTTGCAACATTTTCAGCATTTTTGGAAATGGTTGTTTCAGAAATAACGATGTCGCGCTTAAATCACAGCAATGTTCTAGCGCATTTTTCCCATGCTGGTGTTGACTGGATGGCAGATAATACTTGTCATTACGGCATTAATAATTTTTTTGCTGACAACGGCATTCCAGAACATGATAACACTCGATTATATTTCCCTGCTGATGCTTTGCAGATGAAAGCGATGTTGGAAAAAATATTTTTTGAAAAAGGATTGCGATTTATTTTTTCAACGCGAAGCTCAGTTCCTTTTATCCTGGATGAAAAAGGAAATCAATTATTTAAAAATTATATTTTTACAGGAAAAGATGATCTTATTCGAGAGGGGAAACAAGGATATATAAAACAAGGATATATTGTTTCTTATGGTGATATGTTATATCGTTGTTTGGATGCAGTTGAACAATTAAAACAACAAGGTATTTCTATGGGATTAATTAATAAAAATACCTTGAATGTTATTGATGAAGCAATGATGAAGAAATTGAGTAACGCTTCTTTTATTTTAGTCGTCGAAAGCCAGAATATAAAAACCGGTTTAGGAATAAGATTTGGCACTTGGCTGTTGCAGCAGGGATTTAAAGGTAACTATGATCATCTTGGAACGCATAAATTAGGAGCTGGTGGGATTTATGAGCATATTCCTTACCAGGGATTGGATTCTGAAAGTGTGGTAAAGAAAGTAAAAGAGATGGTGAAATAATTATATTATTAAAAATTGATTAAAATGGAAAATGAAGCGTTA
Organism: Candidatus Woesearchaeota archaeon; assembly: GCA_016192995.1. Lineage (NCBI taxonomy): Archaea > Nanobdellati > Candidatus Woesearchaeota > Candidatus Woesearchaeota archaeon. Next base: position 224,546 of record JACPTB010000005.1, on the reverse strand, counting down.
TCTAAACAAAGAAGTGAAGTGATTGAAAAATTCATAAACTGTGAAATGTGGATTAATGTAATAATAACACAGAATTATTTCAAGGATACAAATGTAAAATTTATTTTAGAAGTTCTTTATCAGGACTCATTTAGTTATGGATTAAGAAGGAATATTCTTAAAAAAATAGTATCAAATATAGATAGTACATTTCTTAATAATATGGATAGACTTAATGCAATTAGAAATCATTTTGCACATCTTAACAATAAGTTTTATTATGGACATGAAAGACCTACACAAAATAGTAATGGAGTCATACCAAATCCCAAAAAATTAGACAGTAATATCGATTTTGAAAATGAGTATTTAGAATTTTTAAAATTAGAACCTAAAGTGACAGCAGATTTACAAAAGATGTTCAATCAACTGATTGAGAGTGAAGGAAAAATAATTAAAATTTCAGATAATTAAACTATTTAATCAAAAGTGTTAAATTGTTGTATTGAACAGAAATAATTTTCGGATAAACCGAAATGGTTTAAAAATGAAAAATAATTTATCGGAAAGTTTGCGAATAAAACGGAAAAAATAAACTGAAATAAATTATTTCAGTTTGACAAACTGTCCATCCTTAACTGTTTTCACTGTTAATGGCTGTATAACTTCACCATATTCATCAAAACTGATATTGCCAGTTACTCCTTCATAATTTTTAATATGATAGAGATAATCACGAATACATATAGTCAGAGTATCGTTCTGTTCACACTGTTTTAAAGCATCAGCAATTACCATAGTTGCATCATAACCATAAGCAGCATAACCTTCAGCATCTTCCCCAAATTTACTATGATATAGTTGGTTAAATTGTTTCATTTTTTCAGTTCCTTCATAAGGATCAAATAAAGGATATGAATAATAAATTCCTTCAGCAGCTTGACCTGCAGTTTTGAGCAATTGTGGTGTTTCAATGGTTAATGGTCCAAGAAGTTGTGCTGTAATTCCTAACTCCTTAATTTGCTTTATAGCATACTCAGGTTCTTGACCAGCAAGATAAATAACATCAGGATTTTTAGTGTTTATTTTGGTTAATTGGGTTTTAAAATCATTTTCACCTTTTTCATAGGCTTCACTAATTACAACTATGCCACCTAATTGATCAAATGTATTGATAAAAGCATCACGATAAGTAATACCATTTTCTTGATTAATGTATAAAATGGCAGCAGTCTTTGCTTTTAACTCAGCCATAGCAAATTGCGCAATTTCTTCACTAAATTTATCTCCAGCAACTCGATTTCTGAAAATAAAATCTCCTGCAAACTTTAAATCTTTTGCTGATGATACTGGTGTGATCATAATTACTTTTTTTGTTCAGCTAAAGGAGCTACAGCCATCGAAGTGCCAGAACATCCTGGACCAATAATAACAGAAACATTATCTACTTCAATAAATTTTTGCGCAATGCTCAAACCAATTTTAGCATCACATTTTTCATCATCGTAAATCATTTGCAACTTTCTTCCGTTGATACCATCTTGTTGATTAATATGTTCAACCGCAAGTTCAATACCGTGTTTTGCATTATTTCCCTGCTGGTTGCCACTTCCCGTTAATGATTGAATGACGCCAATGGTAATGCGTTCCTCATTATTTTCTTTAGCAATATCATTATTATTAGTCATTATTGTAGATGCTTTGCTGCAAGAAAGACTACTCAAAAATATTACGATTAAAATTAAAACAATCACGGTAGATTTTATTGCATAAATGTTATTTATTTTCATAGTGATATTCCCCCGGTATAATCAAAATTATTTATTTCTCTAGCAAATCTTTGAAAGTTATTTTCCAGACAACACCTGCAGCAAAATCGCAAACATACATTTCATTAAGATTTGAAGGTGAGAAACGCAAGCAGCTTGGTTCTCTAAAACCTGTAACCACAGGAGGAATATATCTCATATCAACACCATACTCATCTGGTGGAATCACTTTAATGTCATGACCAAAACGTTCAGCAACAAAAAGAACATCTTGACCATTAATTTGTTGTGAAGTAAAACCTAATGGCTTATACAATCCTTGAGCTACAATAGGAATATTAGTCGAATAACATCGATGATGTCTTACTTTTTCATCATCATGCTCTAAATCAAAAATAATGCCAAGCCCTGAATGTAGATAAAGTAATCGATCACCAACACTTCGCGCTGACCATGATCCGCAATCTCCTATTTCTACTCCTTCCATACGAGCATCAGGTGTTTCTCTTACTCCTCGTGGAAACCCACGTGTTAAAATTAAGTCATCTGAAAAACTTTTGCCCTCATCTACTTTTACTAACCCATTTTCTCGACTATTGCTAAACGTAGAATAAACTTTACCATCGTGAGCAACTAAACCATATGGTCCAGGAATACCACTAAACACTACTGGAGCTTTCTCTGCATTTCCACCTGCAGTTATATCGTATATTTTTCCTCTGCCATTATCAACAACGATAATTCGGTTGGATTTATAGTTTGTGAGAATACTGGCCGGATGTCCAAAATTAAAAGCAAATGGTTTAATCGTTCTGCAATCTCCACCTACAGTTATATCTTTAACAGTACCGCCAAGAAATTCACTTACCAGCAATCGTCCATCGGCTGTCCATTCCATATGACTTGGATAATTCAAACCATGAGCATGAATAGTCATAGTTTTTTCAGCGCCAAGAATTTTGGCAATGATATCTTTGATAGCTATATTCTGCGATGTATGAGATAATGCGCATATTTTTTTAGAGTCCATAGTATAAATCCCCTAATAAAGTATAAACCAGTCCTATTTCTTTATTCTCTCCCCCTAAGTGCGTAGTAATAATAAGATTTAAAAAGAACAGAATCAATCTATCAGTAATGAATAAAGAAATCCTGCGGAAGATAGGACTTACTGAAGGAGAAATACGTGTGTATGAATCAGTAATCAAATTAGGAACAGCTTCAACAGGACCAATAATGGAAAAATGCGGTATTTCAAGCTCAAAAATTTACCTCATATTAGATAGACTGATACAGAAAGGGTTTGTTACCTATACTATTGAAAACAATGTCAAAAAGTTTCATCCGACTAATCCAGTTAATATTATGGAGTATATAGCTGAGCAAGAACAAGCATTGGAAAAAAACAAAAAAGAAGCTCAAGTGCTGGTTAAAGAATTGCAAGGATTGCTTGGTACACATGATGAAGAATCGGCAAAAATATATCATGGAACAAAAAGCATCGTTACGGCATTTCAAAATATTTTAGAAGAACTTCCAAAAAAAGAATATTTCTATTTTATAGGAGCACCAACTGTTGATTTAGATGCTTTAGCGTTATTCTTTCAAAACCTTCATGCCAAACGAGAAGACAGAAAAATATCAACGCTAGGTATTGCAGACATTTCAACAAAACAAAAATATCTTGCTATGTTTAAAGAAAGAAAAAATATCCGTTTAAAATTCATAAATTTGCCTTTTCCGCATGCGATAGGAATTGGCGTGAACCGGATCATTATCACGTTATGGGAACCTGCCGCTATTGGTTTTGAAATTGAATCGAAAAGAATGGCAAAAAGATATAGAGAGTTCTTCATGAAATTGTGGAATAAACATTAACATTTTTATAGAGGAAACTATTATCCCACAACATGCTTAAGTTAAGATTGTTAAATAAGAAAAAAGTAAAGAAAATGTTGGAATAAATTTCCGAATAAACCAAAAATATTTCGGAAAATTAAGTTTGGTTTAAATATTGTTTTCAAATAATAAGTAAGGATTTCCGATTCCACCAAAAATCTTTATCTTTTTTTCTCATAAGATATATAAATGATAAAAGAAACATAAGTTCTATGAAAAACATTATAAATCTCAAAGATCAAACGTATAACATGTGGCCGTTTAAGAATAATCTTTATCAACAACGATTTGCAACGATTGCGATATTTACCGGCTTTGCGCTTATAGCAATTTACTTTGTAAAACAATCATTTGATCTGCTTTACATAGGGGGAATTATATTTGGTTGCCTTGGATTAATATATGCATTTGAGGGGACAAAAGATGTATGAGTTTGAGAAGGAAAAAACTATTTTAGAGATTGATGCCCAACATAATCTAACTTATATAGGTATAATTGCTGTGAGTTTTATTTCTTTGCTTTTAACAATATGGCTCACAGAACAAACAGTTGCATATTCATTCCAGCTTAAAATGTTAGCCTCACTAGGATTATCATTGCCTTTTCTTCTTGGATTGATCATCTTTTTGTGAGGCTCTTTAATTTCATAAGTGAGGATTTTTCGGAGTGCCAGAGAGAAAAATCCAATAAAATAAATACATCAAAAGCCGAACTGATGCCAAAACCGAGGCTATGCCGAGATTTTCACCAGAGCCGTAAAGAGGATGATTATATTCAATGCCCAAATTTCATCTGGATTGTTGCAGGACCCATTGACATATCGCTATGATAGATTACCCAAAAAAAATCAATGTTTGCGCCTGATTCTTCAATAGGACCTGAACTAATTCCTTTATTCCAACCGTCTAAAATTATTTTTCGAGTAGGACCATACGATGATATTTTCCAAACACTCCAATCACTGTTAGTTATCGGTGCAACACTCCATGTTCCCGTTGAAGTTCCAAAATTCCATGTTCCATCAGATGATAGTTCTATTCGTCTTGAAACTGGTGTTATCCAATTATTACCGCCATTATCATAGAAAATTGCTTCTGAAAACGGACGCCATGACCCAACAAGCTTATTATCTAACATACCATATTTACTTTTTTTACTCTGTTTTTTTTCTATTAATGCATTATCTGATGCAAGAAAGGATTTATCTTTACCTGCTGTTTTAGCCTTGCGCATTTTTTCATAAGCTTCTTCAATATCAGATTTTTGTTTTGGAACTCTTTGTTGTGCAACCTTATCGCGTTGTTCTTTTAATGCATCTTTCCACTCGCTGAATGATTTTGTAGCATAACCAGTAACTCCATTATCATTATTTCCAACACTTGCTACCATTGCAGTGACTATAACAAAACCCAGCATTATCGCAATACTAATATCATATCTATCAACCATGTTACATCATCTCTTTTTGTTCATTAACCTAATACTCGCTGTACACATCCTAATCTGCCTTTTGGACAAGTATAATCTCCTTTGCCTCTACCAGGACGTGTTCCCATTTTTGGCGGAGCAGGAGGATTAGGTTTGGCTACTTTGAAAAATCCTAAATTCACTTTTTTATTAGCATCCATGGTTAGTTTACATGATTCAGTCTTAGGGGTCTTACTACAATCACCATACCAACCAGAGTTTTCATAATCAATCATGTCTGGTGTTGCAATTAAGGTAACTTTGGTGTTTTTAGGATATGTTGCTTTGCAAACATTTTGATTTCTGCAATTGGTTATTTTTCCATCTTCTGTTTTGACAGAACCAGAGAATGCGCCAGTTACTTCAAGATCAAATGTTAAATGTCTTGGCTTTTCTCCTGGGGCTAAAGGTATTGTCACTGTTGAAAGGTCTGCGCCTTGTTCTGTTCTTGTTACACCATCATCGATGGCCAGTGCCTGTACCCCTCTGCCACCAGTACATTTTTTGTTTACAGCTTTTCCAGAGCAACAAAAGCCTTCATCATATTGTTCCCGCAACTCATGACCAGCAGGAGCACATAATCTTAATGTTTCTGCTGTTTCAGAAATGATAGCATTTCCTTCATCATTTTTTAAAGTGTATCTTGAGCTTGATTTTGGCGTTAAGTCTGTCGATTTTGTAGCATCAAAGGTTCCTACGAATGCCCTCCACCAAAACACGTCCCAGAATGCTGCATCCCACTCTTCAACACATTTTCCATTATGATTACTTTCACCTGCAGGTTTTCCGTCGTTGCCAGGACCTCCGCACATCTTACCCGAAGGATATCTTGCACAACAATTATCATGTTTAATACTTCCTGGAACAACCCAGCAATTTCTTTGCCCGTTAACTTCTTTTGAGCACCCTACGGGAGCAATAATTTTTTGCGAACCCCAACTCCATTCTTCTTTATTATCCTCGCTCCCATAACATCCTTTACCAACTCCGCCAAAACAAGTTTCTTCTTTTCCTGTTATCAGTTTAGTCACTGGGTCTTTGTTTGATAGTAATTCAGCTTGAGCTTCTCCGCCAGCAGTCTTAATCTTAATTACGCCATGGTCTATTCCCCATGATAGCCAAAGCTTTAAGGTCTTACCTGTTTTATCCTCTGTATATCCAGGTATCCTGTATCCGTTAAGGGTAATTAACTGAATGCCAACTAAATTATCGCCATAAACAATTGCATTGTTTCCTAATCTGCCATCTTCAGGCTCTATGTTTGTTATTTGTGGAGGCGATTGTTTTTCTCCAACTATTAAAAATGTTTGACTCTTAGCATAACTGTTTTTTGCTTTCACTGTTATAATATATGATCCTGGGTTTTGCGGTGCATTGACTTTTATCTGCTGTAAAGATTCTAAAGATTCTTTTCTGAAATTTTTTGTAAGCGTCTCTTTTTGAGTAGTTGTTTCATAAAAGCTTATTTCTTCGGTCTCATAAAAATTTTCTCCAGATATTGTTATTTCTTCATTTACATAGACTTTTTTAGGATTAAAATCAGTTATTCCTGGCAATGGAACGATTTTAATTTTTGCGCTCCCGCTGCCATGAATATCAGAAACAATTTTTATTTCATGTTCTCCAAATAAAGCACCCTCAGGAATCTTTATTTTAACTTCCCCGTCATCGATGAGCCTAAAAGGAATTGCCTTTCCATCAAATTGTATATCGTCTGCATAAATATCTAAAGATGATCCAATTATTGATACTTCCTGACCTGGTAATACTATTGATGGATTGAAATGATTGATTTTAGGCCCAGGCAATTTGCTAAATCCAACCACTTTTCGTATTGCATTCCTGAGCTCTTTATAATTTGAGTAAGGACCATATTTTCTTACATCACAATCATCTTGATCTTTTTCCCCTTGTGGCCATTTATTTAATTGCTTGAATGCTTTGGTAATATCTGGATTGTTGCATTTGCCCGACCATACTATGAAATCTTGCTCGGAATACTCAGCTCCACCTGAAGTTAAAACTAAAGTGATTTGACCAGTTTGTGCTCCCTGTGGAACAATTGTTTGCAGCTCAGCTCCATTTGACAGGACACTAAAGCCTTCAACCAGCTCTCCATTAAAATATATTTTTGAGACATATCCTAAATTTTTTCCCTTGATATTAACAACGTTGTTAGGGTATGCTTTTTTTGGTTCAAAACTAGTGATTGTTACTTCAGGAATGGTGACTTGAGATGGCGGAGCAATATTTGTTCCCTCCCCTGGACAACCAGGCATGGTTGGATAATCATCACAAGCTGTAGGATGAGCAGGATACTCTGAATTATCACTAGACTGTATTTTAGGCGCTGTCGATTGTTCGAGTTTAGATTTTTGTTGAGGAACAGCAGCTGTGGTGAGAACTGGAGATGAATCACTTATTTTTTCTTCAATAAAATTTGCTTCTACTATTTGTTGTTTATCCATTATTACATTGCAAGAATCTTTGCCAGTACAAGCACCACTCCAAGAACTAAATACATAACCTTCATGGGGAAAGGCTTGAATCTTGATGGTTGCTTTTGAGGGATATTGGCCATTACAATAGTCTCCACAATAAATTTTGTAATCTGATGATGTTACTATCCCTTTACCTTTTTTTTTAATGGTAAGCTTAAAGGTTGAAGAAGATTGTTCTTTATAAGACACAGATTTTTTTTCATAATAATTTGTTGAAAGAGTAGTTGGTGGAGTTACTGTTTTCTTAGGAGAAGGTTGTGTTTTTTTAATGAAATTTTGTTCAGGAAGGATTTCCTGTTCTTTTACCTCAAGTGCTTGAGTTGCTGCCTGCTCAGGTAAAGAAGCTGTTTTAGTTTCTGAAGAGAAAACTGCTGAAACTGACTTTGATGTATCCAAGGTTAGTGTACAAATAAGTTCTGTTCCAGTGCAATCACCCTGCCATTCTTGAAATTTGCTATTTCCTTGCGGTTTAGCAGTTAATCTCATAACTGTTCCTGTATTATAGCTTTCAGAACATGCATAACCACATTCAATGCCAGAAGGAGATGAAGAAACATAACCGTGACCTGAAGTTGAAACAGTAAGCTGGCTATAACCTTCAGCAGCAAGATAATATCCAGTAGGTGTTGTTACAGCTGCGGAAAATCCAATAAACATAACTAATCCAACAATAGTAACAAGGAACAAATCATGCTTGTTCATAGTTTCCTCTTTTTAATTAAGATAATAATTATATTTTATGAAGAGTAATGTTTATTAAGCTTTCGGTAAAAATAGCGGGGTGACTTTTTTCTCATAGTTTTCAGATAAATTTTATAAATCAAGAAATCAATTAATTAATGAGGTGATACCATGGATTATACAAGTTCTTCTTCAAATTATAGTTCATGTGCAGGTAATTATACCTCAAATTCATCTACGTATTCCCCAGAAACAACCTTAGAACATACTACTAATTACAAGCTTGATCCTTGCTGCCATCGAGGATGTCCTGGATGCCCGTATAAGTGATCGAACAACTTTAAGAATATTTCTTCACATAAACAGTACGTAATAAGTCTGGGGTTTTAGCGCCTACTTTTGTGAAGCTCCTCTCGTATATTTATCGGGGATTTTTCGGAGTTCCAGAGAGAAAAATCCAATCGAAATACACTTCAAAAGCTGAACCGGCGCTAAAACCTAAAGAAGACTTATTACGTACCATAAACATTAACATTTTTATAGGAGAAAGCGTTTTCATCGCTATGTTTAATCTTAAGATTCTCAATAAAAAGAAAATAAAAGAATTGCAGTCTGTTCTTGAAAAACAATGGGGAGCTTCTTTAGAAGGAGATTATGTCTTTTTTGTGAATGCAGAAAACAGAATTTATCTTATTAACCGGCAAATTGGTGAAGTTGATCTCAGCAAGCTTCGCATCAATTCTCTTGGCCTCTATTTTGGGCAAATGTCAGGAACTGAATTGCGGCTTTCTATTGAAGGAACGCAATTAGTTGGTAAAACCGCAACCAAAAATGTGTTTGAGATGAAAAAGGGTGTTGTTGCGTTATGGGTAAAAGGATATGATATATCTCTTGACCAGGAAGGCAGAACAATGTTTATTATGAAATATGGCGATAACTATCTTGGCTGCGGTAAGTTAATTGATAAAAAAATTATTAATTATATCCCTAAAGAAAGAAGAGTTAAGAGCGAAGATACTCCTGAATAGGTACGTAATAAGTCCTGGGGTTTTAGCGCCTATATTCTGAAGCCTTTCTATTCTTACGATGGGGATTTTTCGGAGTGCCAGAGAGAAAAATCCAATATTTAATCACATTCAAAGCTGAACTGGCGCTACCTGAATCCGAAGGATATATTGAATCGGGAATACCTAAAACAGCGAGAACAATGGTTGGAGTAGCGGAACTGCCTCTTGGAGCATTAGTTGAAATTACGGCACGAGCTTACTTGCTGAAAAATGCTTAATATCAACTCATTTCCATATCCCATCGCCGATATAATGAATATTCTTAATAACTTTCCCAGAATTCATTGCTTTAACTTCTTCGCCTGAAAATAATATCTTTCCAACAGCTAAGGGTTTCCCATGAGTTTCATCAACAATAACGACAAACTCATCCTTAGCAATGTTTTCATCAAGTTTTCTAATGCCTGGCCGCATAATGTCTGCACCTTTAATGATAAACCTCACTGCACCCATGTCAATGGTTATTTTTTTAAGCACTGTTTTTTCTAATAGCAGGCGCAGTGTTGGAACAAGATTCTTTTCATAATTAAAAAATACTTTTTTACCATTGACAATAATGTTATTTTGCTCATCATTATCAACAATATCCTGTTTTTTGATAAACTCAATAAGATTAAATTGCTTTTCAAGCAATTTATTGATATCCTTTTTTTCAGAATTACTTAATCGCTTAGTCATGTTCATCCTTGATAGTAACTATCATTTTTTGCTGAGGATTTTGCATTTTTTTGATTAGGTTTCTGTTGATATCAATTGCAGCCTTGCTTGAGGTAATAGCGAAAGTTCTTTTATCAGTGAACTTGCTTTTTCTTATAACCATCTCATGATGGTGGGTAAATTTTTGATGGAATACTGCAGTTATTTCATCTTCTAAATCATCTACTTGTAGTATGATTTTGATTTTTTTAGGTTGTAACTTTTCAAACGCTTTTATATCATAGTTTGTCTTTATACCAATAATACAATCACCTTTTAATGTCAATTCTTTATCATGGGTAAATTCTAAAGTATTTCTATGAGTGCCAAGGATGTTTTTATGTCCAAAACAAGTAAAGGTAATTTTATTCATAATGATATTATTTTTCATTACTTTATAGCTTTTTTCAAAATCTTTATAAATTTGTGTTTTCAGAATGATGCTATGCCTTATGAAAAATTAGTTACTTATATCAAAGAGCAGCTTGAAAATGGTTTTTCTGAAGAACAAATTAAACAAACACTCGCTAAAGCAGGGTATAAGCAAGAAATGATTAATCAAGGGTTTTCTCTTGCATCTATGGTGCCTAGTGAAGATGAATCGTTGCCAGAACCATTTGGTGAGGCTTCAGCTGATCATATGCAGGAAGCTCCATTTACTAAAGCTCAAGATCAACTTCCTGAAACACATCCTGGTGCTGATTTTGGTTCTCAACAGCAAAATGCACAACAGCATCAACAAGTTCTTCAACAAAAACCATCAATTCAGCAATCATCACCAACAGTTCAACATCCAGCACGGTATAACACTCTTGCAATTTTTGGTTTCTTTTTTTCTTTGACCATTATTTTGTCCTTAATAGGCTTTATTCTTTCAGGCATTGCACTTGTTAAGTTGAAAAAAGCAGGTTACCAAGAAAAAGGTAAAGGTTTAGCAATGACCGGTTTAATAGTAGGGTTTGTGTTTACGGTTGTATCCTTGGTGTTTTTACTGGTAATTATTCCTTCTTTAAAGGAATATCTAAATTATTCCCCTATATAATTATGTACGTTCTTGGTACGTAATAAGTCTGGGGTTTTAGCGCCTACTTTTGTGAAGCTCTTCTTATCTATATCTCGAGGATTTTTCGGAGTGCCAGAGAGAAAAATCCAATTAAAATACACTTCAAAAGCTGAACCGGCGCTAAAACTATGAAAGACTTATTACGTACCGTTCTTGAGGCTCTGTAGAAAATGTAGTTTTTGCCATCTTTAATAAAACTAAGGTTAGCTGAAAGTCTCTATATTGCGCACCAAACCAGTATACTAAATAGTAACATTTATATACTAGTTACACCTTAAGATAGTCTAGTAATAAAGAGGGTGGCTCTTCAAACTGATTCTAAACCAACCCCCCACACTCACAAGAAGAGCCATTAACTCTTATTTTTAATAAAAACATAATATTAATAAATACTCTCTTAATCTCAAAACAACATGGTTATTGTACAACATAGATCACGAAGAAAAGTAAGCGGTGGCAGATATAGAGCTGCTCGTGGCAAGCGACAGTTTGAATCAGGAAATGTGCCAGCTATGACTACTATGGGTGTCCATAAAGTTAAAAAATACAGAACTTTAGGCGGACATACTAAAATAAGAGTTGTAACAACACCTGCAGTTAATGTATATGATGCAGCTTCTAAAAAATGTGTTAAAGCTGTTATGAAAAACGTTGTTGACAATCCTGCAAGCAAGTTCTTTGTCAGGCGAAATATTCTCACGCAAGGCGCAGTTGTTGAAACTGACAAAGGCAAAGTCAGAATTACTTCACGTCCAGGACAAGATGGAAATGTCAATGGTGTGTTTGTTAAATAATTCTGGTTTCACTTCTTAGCAATTATCAGAAAATACTTAATTCCGCGATTATATTCTTTTTTAGTTTCTATTTTAAATCCTAATTTCTGCAGTTCTACCGTAAACTGTTCCTGAGTATACATACGCTCATAAGGATGCTTAAGAATTCGTTTCAATATTCTGCCAAAAGGCGTACTAAATGTCTCAATTGACAAATCTTCTAAAATTAATTCTCCACCTGGCTTTAACACTCTTTTAATTTCCTTTAAACAGGTTTTCCAGTTGGGAATATGGTGGATAATACCAAAATCAATAACTGCATCAAATTGATTGGATTTAAATTTTAGCTTTGCAGCATTACCGACTGAAAGATTAATAGTTTTATCATGGTTATGTTTTTTCTTTGCAAGACTAATCATTTTAGGATCCAAGTCTATGGCATATATTTTCTTTGGAGAAAAATATTGTTTGATTAATGTAGTTCCGTTGCCATTCCCACAGCCAATTTCAAGAACAATCTTATCTTTTTCCAACGTTGCATATTTTCTCAATCGTTTAATCTCAATCTTTTTTTGAATAAAAGCTCTGAGGGGATTATTCATCATCATAAATTCTATCTTGTTGAGGATCATATTTGCTTTATTAATCAACTTATTATAAATTTTTTCTCGTAATCTTTATATATCAGTATCACATTCAATAGAACATGGAAACATTCACCGCAATAATCCAAAAAGATGAAGACATGTATATTGCTAAATGTGCGGAGATTGGAACTGTTAGCCAGGGAAATACTATTGAAGAAGCGATAGATAACCTGAAGGAAGCCACAGAATTATATTTAGAGGAATTTCCTTTGAAAGAAAAAAGTCATCCTATTCTTGCTACCTTTGAGGTTGCTTAAGTTGCGGAAATTTCGGAAGATTTCAGGCAAAGAATGTGTTAAAATATTATGCAACAAATTTCAATTTCAGATTGCTCGTCAAAAAGGAAGTCATATTGTTCTAAAGAAAGAAACTCCTGGTGGAACTGTAGGGACTGTTGTTCCAAATCATAGTGAAATTAAGATAGGGACATTAAAATGAATATTAGAACTTGCAAAAGTGGATACTGAAGATTTTGAGAAGTATCTTTAATTAAAACAGGTGCATAAATTATGTCCAAACTCCCTCTTGGCAGATACCAGCATTACCAGGGTAATTTCTATGAAGTACTTGGTATTGCAAAACATCACAAAACTAAACAGGAATTAGTTGTCTATCGCGGACTTTATAATCATCCTGAATATGGGAATTATGCATTATGGGTTAGACCGGTTGAAGAGTTTACTGAGGCGGTAATTGTTGATGGAAAAAAAATGCAGAGATTTAAATTTGTAGAGTAAACAGAAATTCAAAAAAGTTATAAATATTAACTAGAACCATAACACTATGACCCCAAAAACAATAAAAATACTCTATTGGACTGTTACTATTATTTTTTGTCTTGCTAATTTGTTTTCAGGTATAGCTGAATTATTTCCCAATCAACAAGCTCTAAAGGTGATGAAATTGTTGGGATATCCCGTTTATTTTCTTATTATTCTTGGTGTGGCAAAAATTTTAGGTTCTATTGCAATTATTCAAACAAAATTCAAAGCTGTTAAAGAATGGGCTTACGCGGGTTTTACTATTGATTATATAAGTGCTTCTGCATCATTTTACTTTGTAAATCGTGATGTGTTAGGTATGATATTCCCTTTGGTATTTTTAGCAGTGTTGTTTGTATCTTATTACCTATGGAAGAAAGTTGAGAAGATATAATACCCATTAATTTATTCTTTTCTCCCCATACTTATTTTTTCTCTTCTTGATGCAATCCCATAAGATTGCCTTCTGTATCTTGGAATGCAGCAATCCATCCCATGCCTTTCCCAATCTCCATTTTAGGCATACATATCTTTCCGCCATTTGTTTCCACTACTTTTAACATGTTATCAATGGATTCGACACTTATATAATTCATAAACGGTTGACTAGGATTTTTACGCTGCATTAAACCTCCATTTATTCCCGGTGATGTTGGCATCATGTTTTTATCTACTTCAGTTGTTCTCACGATCCAGTAATCTCCTCCTTCCATCGTAAATTTTGTTATTTCCCATCCAAAGGTTTTTTCATAAAATTTTTTTGCTCGTTCAACGTTATCTGCAGGTATTTCAAAATGTACTATTGGGTTTTTCATAGTTATTCCTCCATTAATCATTTAATTTTTTTCAAGACTTCATTTTTTATAGGTTCAAAAAGACTATTTGCAATGGATTTTACTTCTTTCACTTCTTCAACAGAAGGTTGGTAGCCATAATAATTAATATTATGCCGTAATCTCCTGAGATTATCTACTAAATTGATTGGTCTATCGGTATTTACTTTGAGTTTCATCAGTTCATTAATTGGTGTTACATGATCTTCTGATTCTATTCCTTTTGCAACTAATAATGAATCATCTAGCATCCTGAATGATTCATACACATTTCTTACAATTGTTGCACCGGATTGTTCTGATATCTCTAATGATTGGGTAAACTTCATATCTCGTTGGGATGCCTCAAGGATGCTTAAAGCATTTTTCTTGTCAGGGCGTTTATATCTCATGGTCTTACCTCAAGAAATCCGTCTAACACAATGCCATTTGCAATATTTGAAAATAAGTTAATGTCTATTTTATTTCTTGAAAAAATATGGAGATTAACTGGCACGTTTTTTCTGTAGCCAAATTTATTCCATTTAAAAGGTTCAATAATCTTTAAATCAGTACTATTTGCCACTTCCACTGCAATATCTATATCACTTTTTTCTGTATCATCTCCTTTTCTATAACTGCCAAAAAGTATGACTGCTTTAGGATTTCCTAAGATCTCTAATATTTTGCTTTTTATCATATAGTGATATAGTTCAGAAACCATCAATAAATTGAATGCTATTTTTTGGGTTAAATTAAATGGATGTTGCTTATTGCAGCTAATAATCCACGCTTTGCCATATACTTTTTTAATTAGAAATCCTTTTTTTTCAAGATCTAAAACAATGTTTTTTGCAGTTGTTTTAGAAATTTCTAACTCCTCAGATAAGTCAGTAAGCCCTATATTGATATCAGGAAAGGAAAAGAACCAATAGAGTACTTTTTGATGAGCTTCATTTGTTTCCGGCTTCTTTATTGTTAACAGTTGTTGTTTAACCATATATATGGTGACTTATAGTACTATATAAGCTTTTTGGTTACTAACTGGTAACTTAAGTTACTACATGAGTTTTTTAAGAACCAGGCTCTATTAATTCCTTCAGTTTTTCCAAATCCTTTTTTAGTGTTTTTGCATCTTCAGCAAACATCTTATCTTATCGCTAACAACTGCTCTTTTTTGAGAACATATTTCATGCTTTCTAAGGCAACTTTAACTTGATCATCAGTTGGCTGCCGTGTTGTTAGCTTCTGAACCAATAACCCTGGCTGCATGATTATTTTAAACAGAGGATTAGTGCTATGCTTTGCTGATAATTTTAATACTTCATAAGAAACGCTTGCTAGCGGCAATAAAAATAATAATCGCGTCACCAACAATATTCCTCGTTGCACCAAGAAATTAAGTTCTTCAAATGCGGGATAACTATGGGTAACAAGTATTGGCACTATTGAAAATACGAAAATGCCAATAAGCATAACAAAGAGGACAAAACTTGTTCCGCACCTTGCATTAATGGTGGTAAATTTCTGCGCGTTAGCAACAGTTAATTTTTTTCCACCTTCATAACAATTTACTGCTTTATGTTCAGCGCCATGATATTGAAATACACGTTTTATGTCAGTCATCATACTGATGAGAGCAACATAACCAATAAATAATCCTAGTTTAATCATGCCGTCAATAGCATTAAACATAATGGAATTTGTTTCCTCATTAAATCCTAAAAGATACGTTACTGCATAAGGCACTACCAAAAACAAACCAATAGAGAAAACTAATGAAACAATGAGCGTGAGTGCAATGCCCCAATTAGATAATTGCTCTTCATCTTCCTCAAATACTTCATGAGCTGCAAAAGTTAATGATTTTAATCCAAGAATAAGCATTTCAAATAATAGTACCATCCCTCTTAAAAACGGCCATTTCAAAAAAGAATACTTGTTAGTCAAAGAATTATAGGGCATTTCCTTTATAGTAATGGTTTTATTGGATTTTCTCACCGCAACTGCTACAAAATTCGGTGATTTCATCATCACACCTTCAATAACAGCTTGCCCGCCAACATTCATGAATTTCGACATATACTTGTAGGTATCTTTTTTATATATAAATCTTCACTTTATATGGGCTCTGGTGAAAATGTATTGCGTAGCAATATACCATCAAAGAAAGTCAAATATTATTCAACACTTTCTTTGATTAGTATAGTTTTAGCGCCTACTTTTGTGAAGCTCTTTCTATATCATTGTGGGGATTTTTCGGAGTGCCAGAGAGAAAAATCCGATATTTAAATCACTTTGAAGCTGAACCGGCGCTAAAACCTGAAAGATTTTCACCAGAGCCCTTTATATAGCTCTGCCATGAATCTCGGCTCACGCCTGGGTTTTGGTGCCGTGATTATCTCACGTATTTATAACAAGGAAAAAATTCCCATTGTAATTTCCTTTTTTCCCACGTATTAATTTGAAGGATAATCACCAGTATGGCACCAAAAACTACATTCATGGCAGAGCCAATTTTGCAAAACCTTTATAAAGATATACATTCAGAATCTCCTTCATGTTTTTTCGTAAAAAAGGTTTATCACCCTTGATAGCAACAGTCTTGCTTATCACCTTTTCAGTAGCTGTAGGCGCAGTAATTATGACCTATTCTGGGAGTATTGGAGAATGTGGAACTGTTATCTTAAATGTAGCTAAAGTTGAAGGCAATCCAAAAGTTTGCTTCAATGATGAAACAGGCACTATTGAAGTAACGCTTGAAAATGGTCCTAAAGAGGAACTTGGAAAGTTTAAATTAACCCTCCAGGGATCACGAAATGTGGATAATCGTGATTTAGAAGCTTTTTTTGGTAAGTCAGAGACTAAAAAATTAAATATTCCTTATGACCAGTCTTTATTAGGAAACCTTGAAAAGCTTAAAATAACCCCTATTATTCTTAATGATGGTAAAGAACAAGTTTGTCCTTTGAATAAAGCGTTGGTTATAGAAGGAATAAAGAGTTGTACGTAATAAGTCTTCTTTAGAGAACTTTGCAAAATTATGGTTACTGCCAATTTCGTGAGCATTTTCGATACAAGGAGCAAGAAAAAAGGAAATTACAATGGGAATTTTTTCCTTAGGGTAAATTATTGAAATGCGAACTGGCAGTAACCCGAGCTTTGCGAGTATTTTGCAAAGTTCTCTTTAGGTTTTAGCGCCTACTTTTGTGAAGCTCTTCTTATCTATATTTCGAGGATTTTTCGGAGTTCCAGAGAGAAAAATCCAATTAAAATACACTTCAAAAGCTGAACCGGCGCTAAAACTATGAAAAACTTATTACGTACGTTTTTCTGAGTTTGTCGCATAAATGCCTTCGGCAGCCACCATCGGCTCGGCTTTTGATTATTTACTCTATGGTACTTTTCTCTCTGGAACCTCGAAAAGTACTCGATACTTTTACTTGATAAGCCTCGCAATATTGATGGTGGCAGATTATGCGACAAACTCCGTTAAAACCAAAGAATTATTGTATTCAAGAAATAAATAAGAAGATTTACGTACTATTCTACTTAGAACTATTGACTAATTCCACTTCAATATCTTCTAACAGATCAGCATCTAACGCGGTGAAATTCTCTCCTAATTGGTCAGCTAATTTCTTTTTGTTTTCCTCAATATTCCTTCTTGCTTTTTCTAAATCACGTTTTTCTAAAATACGGTTTATAACTTCAGGATCATGTTCTTTTACAACATCTTCAAAACAGGTAAGTAATTGCTTTACCCGCGTATGTTCATAGGTTCCAGGTTGAAGTTGAAGGTAATAATTTGCAATTTTATCATGAATTTTAGTTATAAACGATTCCTGAGATCCTTGATTAATATGCTTTTTATCATCATAAAAGGTGTATTGTACAAACTGGCCTTCATTATAATCAAACGCAGTAATAAAAATAACCCCATTGCTTAAACGTTCAACACCAATTGAATCATTAGTTTTGTAAAGATAACAGTGGCTAAGATCTGTTTTTTCACAGGATTGAATATACATCTCTTCTTCTAAAACATCGCAGCTTGATGGAAAAAGGGAATTTACTTTAGGAGTTGCTTGAGGTTGATAAAGCTCAAAGCTAAAATAAACAGCAATCCCTATCATGACAACAGCAAGAATTGACATCATAGTTTTCTGCTTTTCATTTTCTTTGAGAGGTTTGTAAATAAAGAAATAACCAATGACTATTGCAATAATCACATCAATTAATATAATTGTCCATAATGATAGCATAGAACATGAGAAAAAAATGAGGGTTTTTATATGTTTCTATTTCGTGTACGTACTAACAACCAAAATATAACGGCAAAAACTATATAAATAAACTTGTCTTGATCAAATTATGAACTTAGAGTTGCCTAAAGGAACCAGAGATACTCCTCCTGAAGAACGTATTGCAAAAACAAAACTTTTCAAAGGTCTAAAAGTAGTATTTGAGTCATTTGGATTTTCCCAATTAGACACGCCTATTATTGAAAAATTAGAGGTGTTAACAGCAAAGTATGCTGGTGGTGAAGAGATTCTCAAAGAAATTTTTAAAGTAAAAGATCAAGGCAATCGAGAGCTTGGATTAAGATATGATTTAACGGTGCCTTTAGCAAGATATATTGGTATGAATCCTAATGTTAAACTTCCTTTCAAGCGATATGCTATTGGCCAGGTATTTAGAGATGGCCCGATTAAGCTTGGCAGATACCGCGAATTTTGGCAGTGTGATGTTGACATTGTTGGCTCAATGTCAATGTTAGCAGATGCACAAATTATTGAAATTGCACTCACATATTTTTCACATATTCATCTTGATGTTGTTGCTGAAGTTAATAATCGAAAAATTCTCGATGGTATCATGGAAACAGCTGGAATTCCAGAAAAAAAATGGATGGAAGTAATTTTAAGTATTGATAAATTGAAAAAAATAGGAAAATTAGGGGTTGAAAAAGAATTGCATGAAAAAAGCATAGGCGAAGATCAAACAGAAGAAATAATGAATATAATAACTATTGAAGGCTCAAATCAAGATAAATTAAAACAATTAAAAAAAATGCTCAACAGCAAAATTGGCAAAGAAGGATTACAGGAAGTTGAAGAATTGCTCTCCTATGTTCCCGATAAACGCGTTCAATTCAATGTATCATTAGCAAGAGGTTTAGCTTATTATACAAGTACAGTCTTTGAAGTCTTTGCGCCGGAGAGCATTATTGCCTCATCATTGGCAGGCGGTGGAAGATATGATAACATGATAGGAGCCTATCTTGAGAATAATCAAGAATATCCAGCAGTTGGTATTTCATTTGGCATTGAGCCGATTAATGATATTTTGAAGGATAAGCACAAAGACAAGCCACAGCCAAAAACTGTTACTGAACTGTATATTGTTCCTATCAAAACCGAAAAAATCTGTTTAGAAATTGCTCAAACATTGCGAAAAGAAAGTTTGAAAGTTGACATGGATATTATGCAGCGTGGTGTAAGCAAGAATCTTGCTTATGTTAGTGCTTATAATATTCCTTTTGCATTGATTATTGGAGAAAAGGAATTAAAAGAAAAGAAATTTACCTTGCGGGACATGGTTTCTGGCAAAGAAGAGAACGTAGGATTGAAGGTTATTAAAGAGAAAATAAAATCTAAGTAGTAAATATCGTAAAGTATTAAAACTATAACTTATTTCTCATATTTTTAATGGTTGAACTCTATGCAATTACTGGCGGGCCTTGCGCTGGAAAAACATCTGTTGTTGAAGGCTTACAAAGTCGTGGTTATTCTATAATACCTGAAGTTGCAACCCGTGTCATTCTTGAGCTGCAAGAAAGAAGTATAGGTTATAATCCTGCGCGTGATCGTTATGCTTTCCAGGATGTTGTTGCAAGCAGGCAATTGCATGAAGAAAGAGGAGTTGTTACAGCAGCAGGTAACGGTGATGCTATTTTCACTGATAGAAGTCTCTTTGATGGCATTGGTTATTGCCAAGTTGATGACATAGGATTACCTGATAGTAGAATACCACTTCCACCTTCTTTAAGAAATCTTAATCCTGCTCGTTATAAAAGAGTATTTTTCTTAGAAACATTGCCACCGAAATGTTATACGCAAACAAGTGTCCGCCAGGAAGATCCTGAATATGCTGGGAGAATAACTAGTGGAATAAGAGCTGTCTATGTAAGATTAGGTGTCAATTTAGTTGATGTTCCTTTCTTTGATACTAATGGAGATAAGGGAAGTGGTATAGAACAGAGGGTTAATTTTATATTAGAAAGACTTTAAGATTCCTATCCTTTTATTTAGATTAATTTTTGCCATGCTACTAACCTCCAGAATAATTCCAATCCGTATAATGCAATGCCATAATCACGAACTTCTGTTCCAACATTAAATTCTTTTGAAGATAAATTTTTTGGAATTCTGCAATATCTGTTATCATTGGGCTAACTTTAAGATTATGCGAATATAAAAAAGTTGCACATTCCCGTTCTATTGCTTTTCGCACTACTTTATTTTTCAAATCATTTACAATAAATAAAATCGTGTTGTTTTGCTCATCGGAATAACTCTGCGCTTATTGCCTTTGCCAATTGTTGTGATACAATCTCGCTGCCATGATATTTGATCCCGCTTAAGATTTGCTAATTCAGAAACACGCATTCCTGTTTCTAACAAAGTATTTACAATTAACGATTCTTCAAAAGAACTGCATGATTTTTTCATCATTTCAATTTCATCATCTTCTAAAGGTTCACGTTTGTATACCATATATGAACATAAGTGAAGGAGGTTAATAATGAGGTTTAACAAGAAATACGTATATCATCAGTAATGATTAATATTATAAGTTACTTATGCTTTAGTATTGAAATGAATCATAACTCATTAAAGAAAGAGAAAATATCGAAAAGAATGACACTTAATAAAATGAAAAAGATTGATGAAAAAAATAAAAAAATGGAACAAGAGATAAAAGAATTGATAGAAAAAATGGAGAATTGACTAATTTTGTAGGAGAAAATGTTCATGGAATAATTCCACTTGATATGTTATTAACAGTCTCTCCAGTTAATCCTGATGATCTAACAAAAATAATTCAGTTTTATGAAAGAGTAAATTCATTACCTCAGTTCCAAGATGAATTTGTTTATATGATGGAATTCACTTTTGACCCAACTTATGTTCTTCAAATGCGAAGATTTAGAAAAATGGAGGATGGTTCTTCAGTTGAATGCCCATGGAAAGGTGAAGAAGGAGTTATGACAACTCATCTGACTTTTGGTTTAACAGAAAATCCTGAAGGAATTGTTTTGCCATATACACATGGAGGAATGCTTATTGGAATTCCATTTAGAGATGGAGTATTTATGGATGGCTTTTTTGATTTTGCAGATAAACATCCTGACGGATTTGCGTACAGGGCATCAGATGATCACCATACGAAAGTTGCTTTGCCTAATGCTTATGCGACGTTAGGAGCTAATTTTTGCCAGTCATTTCATCATGGCGTTATAGCAAATATGGCTCATATGCCACTCTATTTTGCAGGAGTTAGACATCATTTTAATGAAAAAAATGTTCCATCAGGTTCAACATTAAGACTTTTTTCTAAAGGTAGCGAAGGTTACATGAAAGTGGAAGTGAGATAGTTTGTCCATTTGTCTGGGAAACTGTTTTCAACTAAGCAAATTTTATTGAATATAATACATATTACCTATTATCGGCAAGTAACATCATAAACGTTGTGAGAATAGTGCTGTTCATAACACTTCTTTAGTAATTACTTGCTTTGTAGTAATTTATAAGATAAATATATAAATTCATCATCTATAAAATAACTCATGTGGCTTGCAAAGCTTGAATTAAAGCATGATTGCATCATTGGTAAACGTTGCGCAAAATTTGATTGTATTTCTGTTGGCTATCCTTTGGAATATTATGAGGAAAACGGTTATAATTATTTTTTCCATTTTGAAAAATTATCAGGAGAAGAAAAAAATATTCAAAAATTTATTAATGATCTTAAAAAAGATAAGCGCATAGTCTCATTTGAAGCAGAAAATACCTCTCTTTTTTTTACGTATAAAACAAAATCTAAAGGAGAGATGCCAACCCAGTCCTTCCTCAAAAAGGTATTTCACTTAAAACCGGTTCTTGTTGATGTAAAAGGTGTTGAGCATTGGGAGATAGGAGCATGGAATAAAGAATCTATCATTCAGTTTATTGAAGAGATTAAAAAGAAAACTGAAGATTTGGAATATTTTAAAATACTCAAAATTGTTAAAACTAAATTAAAAGAAATTCACTTCCCTCATATTATGCCTTTAATGACACCGCTGCAGGAAAAAGCGTTAGTATTAGCGCAGAAAGAAGGGTATTATGAATTTCCGAGGAAAACAGAACTGCGGGATTTAGCTGCATTGATGAAAGTTTCTCTCTCCACCTATCGTGAGCATTTGCGGAAAGCAGAAAAAGCGGTGTTGAAGAATTTCTAACATTAATCAATAAAATCACTCGAAACATGTTTAATCTCATATTTTTTGATGGTATTAATATAATGCTGCCTGTTCACAAAAAACAATCCGGCGCATCTAAACTCTAATCCATGATCATGAACTTTTTTAATAATCTCATCATTTATTTGAAAAGGGAAAACAACTTCAAAGTATTTATAATTAAGGTTTTTTAGTTTTGCTAAATTATAGAACTTGCAAAAGATATTTCCATTTAAAATTTTTACAAATTGTTTCGGCATATTATTAAATTTTTTAAGAAATAAAACTGATTTATTGCCCAGTATAACTTCTCTAAATTTTTCCCCTTTAAATACATTAAGAATATCATCTCTTGTTATATTTTTATCTTTTATGTCCAAGAAAATGATTTTATCGCTTGTTATCACGTTTAATATATCTTTGAGTGCGTCAACGTTATAGCTCTTTTTAATATATGAAAAATCCTTCAGAAACATTGAGGTGAAGCAATAGTGAAATAATCCTCCATGATAACAATAGAGAACTCCATCTTTTGATTTCCGTAGATCTAATTCAATAATATGAATATGTTTTTTAGTTGTCGAAATTCTACAGACTTCTTTTGAATTTTCACGATACATTTTTCTACAGTGAGCATTAAAAAAACCTCTATGTCCAAGAACTATTTTATCTTGCAACTTCATAAACTACATCGAAAATAGTTTATTTATAAAAGTTGCTACGATCTTATTTTATTGAGTTTTGTTATTTATTGCAAACATGTCATGCAGCCAGCAATATGCTGCAAAGCTTTCAATTAATGCAATCCAACCGACTACCATTACTAACGTATTAGCCCATGGCATACTAAATTGCGGCGCTAATGGCGTAAGCCACCATACTCCTAGTATAAACCTAAATATTCGATCTAGTTTACCAAGATTTTGTTTCATAAAATCACCCCTTCTCTTTTCCCTTGATTTAGTTACTTATAAATGTTTGGGTGTCCAGGGCTTCATCCAAAAATGAGGTTAGCGCCCTCAGGTCGAAACTCTTAGGAGTACCGGTTTAAAGAGGTCAGAGGGTTGGCTCCTTCGGAGCGTGACCGATTATGCGATTGAAATAAGCGAAGTTTCGAAGGCGCTAACCTGGCGCAGCCATTTTTTGGATGAAGCCGGTGTCCAGTACGTGGAAAGCTTAGAGGAGTGCTCTAAGCTTTCCACGTACGGTTTAGAGAAAAATATAAATATTACTTAGTATTATCTAGTAATACAATGGAAACAATATCAATCAAGTTGGAAAAGAGAATGTTGCAGCAAATGGAAAAAACTATGAAACAAGAGCATTATGCAACTAAAACAGAGTTCGTTAGGGAAGCAATCAGGGAGAAGATCAGACAGAAACAAAGAGATCGTGAACTTAGATGGGAGTATGTTGATAAGAAAACAGGTGAAAAGAAAGTCATAACTAAGGAAATGTATGATAAGGCTGGTGAAGAGGCAGGTAAAGAAATTGCTAAGAGATTTGGAATAAAGGTTAAACAAAAGGTAACTTAATTATTTAATATATTTTACATTAATTATTTTTTCAAATGCTTTATCACCAGTTAAGAAAAGCAGATTATATTTTAATGCCAGCACATATCCTATACTATCAACCATACTTATTTTTTGTTTCTTATTTTGATATTTGAACCTTTTGTTTAAAACAAAATCTAAAGGAGAGATACCGATACCGGCACAATAAAGAAATAAATGGTCAGTATAATAAATAACGGCACTAATACTACAAGCATTGCTAGCAGTATGTTGCCTAATGCTTTCCATACTGAAAATTGCTGTGCTTCTGAAATCATTATGATACTTATTACAAACATCCAAATGCTTAATAGTAAATCAAGACTAGAAATTACAATCAATAAAACAAGCAAACTGTTTGATGCATAAAGTGAAGGAGTGGTTGAAGTAAACACTTCAATCCCAAAAAAAGGCAAGGTGATGATTATTAATCCAAGATTAATAAGACTAGGGACATAGCTCCATGCTAACGCTGTACGCATGGTTTGATAAGAACTTTGTCCTTGAATCCATTTACCTGTCCAAACAAGTAGCCACGAACCTAGGTACAACGAAGCAATACCTATAATTGGTCCAAGTATAATCACCCCTAAAAGTATTGCCCATAGTGGATAATTATCACCTAATACACTTAATGCGCTAATATCTAATCCCTGTTTTAAACCATAAATTGCTGATAATAATAGTACTAAATAATTTGGATTAAAATTAAGAATTGCTTGAAGCGTCTCACGAGGTTTTGTCCATACATTAGTAAATGGATTTAACGATAGACCATCTGAGAAGCCATTTCTCACGACTTTTTTAGCCATACGCTCTTTTTGAAACTTAATATTTATAATACTTTTGGTCATTCTCACCATAAATTATATAAATAAAAGGAACAAAACTTAACAATAGTGAAGATTTTAAGGGAATATATGGGGAGTATGTAATGAAGTACAAAATAGAACATAACAGGCCAGATTGTATCGGATGCGCAGCTTGTGCAGCAGTTGCTCCTGATCATTGGGAAATGAATGAAGATGGAAAGTCAGATATTAGAGGAGGAAAAAGATTGCCTACTGGTTGGGAAGAGAAAGAGATAGATGAAAGTTCATTTAATGATAATAAAGAAGCTGCTGAATCATGCCCGGTGAATGTTATTCATCTTATTAGGCTTGATACTAAAGAAAAGATAATATAAGATAATCTAAACGTGGTGAGCATTATGGAACAAAAAACAGAGCAAAAAGTAAAACAAGAACAAAAGCATGATCAAAATAAACCATTAATTGCCAAAGAAATGACTGTTGGGGAAGTAGTAGGTAAATATCCACATCTTACTGACACGTTACTAAAATACGGTCTCCATTGTGTAGGTTGCCATGCTTCTACCTGGGAAACCTTAGAACAAGGCACTATGGGGCATGGAATGCCTGAAGAGGTATTAGATGCAATGGTAAAAGAATTAAATGAAAAAGCTCTTGAAAAACCTCAACCTAAAACTGGAGAAGGTATAACTTTAACTGACCGTGCTGCTGAAAAAGCATTGGAATTTGCAAAAGCAGAAGGTAAGGAAAATACTGCTCTTCGTGTCCAAGTTATTCCAGGCGGTTGTTCAGGATTCAGCTATGATTTAGCATTTGATGAAAATGAACCAAATGAAGATGATAAGGTTTTTATGTTTGGAAAACTCCGTGTTTTTGTAGATCAAGGAAGTCTCGAACATCTTCAAGGCACGGTTATAGATTTTGTCGAAACATTGCAAGGCAGTGGATTTAAGATAGATAACCCTGAAGCTAAAAATTCATGCGGTTGTGGAAATTCATTTAGTTAAGATTATGCAGCTTACTAAACGCCTTACCAGCCTCGAAATTTTAGAAAAATTATTTTCTGATAAGTTTTTATCAGATTATTTTCTTAATGCAGATGCAACAATTTTTCATGATATTATTCGGGAAGATATTTTATCAGCTTTGCTCGAAGCAAAACCAGCTCATGAACAAAGCATCATCGTCAAAAAATACAAGACATCGCATGTTATTAAAACCATTCTCAGCAATTTATATGACGATCTGATTGCAGGAAAAAGAAAAGCATTTCCACCTGGAACTTTCAAAGGTTTGCAGGGGAACATAAACAGCGCGATTCTTTTCAAATATGTTTTTGCCGATAGATTACAGTGGAATCTGCGAAAAATCATTATGGAGGTTGACAAGAAAACGCTTTATCAACATAAATTGCGTTGTGTTTTTCAAGGTCATACTAACATCTATGAACTCGTGAGAGAAGCTTTCCCTGAACAAAAGGTAAAGCCTTATTATTTTGCCAAAGTTAGAAATATATGGAGAGATAAGAATGGCATTCTTAACGAAAAACTGATTAAGGAAGCTATAACAGAATTTGTAGGTATTCTCACTGATGTTCGAGGCAAATATAAATATAATATAAAACAGCTTCCTCAATGGATACGATACCAGCATTTTCAGGAGAATATACTGCCGTATGGAGCTAACATAAGTTACCTTCTTGAATCTTGTTTTGGCAATTCACCTGCTCGAGCAATAATGTTTGCGTTTCCTGAATTAAAATTGCAGCCTCATTATTTCAGCAATGTGCCAAAAGGTTATTGGAAGAATAAAGATAATGTAGAAAAAGTAAAGATTGAATTATTAGACGCGCTTACTTCACCTCACGGCAGATTTCAATTTACTGATGAAGAATTAAAGCAGTTTCTTTCCTCAAGTTTTTATCAAAATCCATTATTTCCTTATCGTAAAAAAGCGCGAGGATTATTAAAACAAGGATTAGGCAATAATCCATTAGGATTATTGCAACACAATGTTTTTAAAAGATGAACGCTTATCATAACTATGGTTGACATAAAATTCCTTGAACACACTGCAGATGCTAAATTCCAGGCATATGGGCAGACACTTGAGCAAGCGTTTATTAGCGCAGGTGTAGGAATGTTTAATTTGTTAACCAATGTTAAAAAAATAAAACCAAAGATTAGCCACAACATTAAAGTTGAAGCTTCATCAAAAGAGGCATTATTGTATGATTTTATTGATGAATTATTATTTCTTGTTGATACTGAAGGATTTATTCCCTGCGAAATAGATGATTTTATTATTTTGAAAAAAGAAAATGAATTTATTATCCAAACGACAGTTTATGGTGACAGCTATAAAAACTATGAAGTGCATGGTGATATCAAAGCTGCAACGTATAATGATATGATTATTGATGAAAACTACAACCAGAAGAATAGAAAAGTTATGGTGCAGGTTGTGGTTGATATCTAAGTTTAGTTGTTTAATGTACGTAATAAGTCTGGGGTTTTAGCGCCTGCTTTTGTGAAGCTCTTCTTAATTTTATATAGGGGATTTTTCGGAGTGCCAGAGAGAAAAATCCAATCGAAATAATATGTTGAAGCTGAACCGGCGCTAAAACTAAAGAAGACTTATTACGTACTGTTTAAGTAAGTATTTAAATTGATAACTATTTCTTATTTATACTATGTACTCATCGATTCCAGAAGCAATAACCTTATTCAAACAAGGAACTATGATTATTGTTATAGATGAAACTCGAGAGTGTGAGTCTGATCTTATCTTGGCAGCAGAATATGTTACTGAAGAAAAAATAACATTTATGATTAAAAATACCTCTGGTATTTTAACCGTTCCCTTAACTAAACAACGTGGTGAGGAATTAAAATTACCTTTAATGGTGCAGGATAATACTGAAAAACATGGCACTA
The DNA here is from genome assembly GCA_016192995.1 of Candidatus Woesearchaeota archaeon. Classification (NCBI taxonomy): domain Archaea; kingdom Nanobdellati; phylum Candidatus Woesearchaeota; species Candidatus Woesearchaeota archaeon. Next base: position 196,620 of record JACPTB010000005.1, on the reverse strand, counting down.
ACTTTACCGTATCAGTTGATGCCCTTGATCCAGCAATGACAACAGGTGTTTCAAGCCATGACCGGACAATAACTATCCAAAAGCTTGTTTCAGGAACTGCGCAAAATTTGGCAAGGCCAGGGCACATTTTTCCGTTAATAAGCAGAGATTCTTTATTTGAACGTCAAGGGCATACTGAAGCTTCTATTACGTTGTGCAGATTAGCAGGATTAAAGGACGTTGCAATTATTTCAGAATTAATGAATGACAATGGTACTATGATGAATCAAGAACAAACATTTGAGTTTGCAAAAGAACATGATCTAAGAGTAATTAGTATTCAGCAGATAATTAATTACTTAAAAGAATAATTACCATGCACAATATTTTTAAACTTACATGAAATTATATAAGACATGGTAAGTATGCTATTATTCATAGGGGCATTGTTTGCAGGAATTGCTGGAACTATAGCGGGATTTGGATCATCAACTATTTTCTTGCCGATTGCATTGTTTTTCTTTGAATTCAAAACAGCGCTTGTCTTTGTTGCAGTGTTTCATATTGCAGGGAATTTGGGAAGAATTACTTTTTTTAGAAAAGCCCTTGACAAAAAATTGCTGTTCTGGTTTGGAATACCAAGTGTAATTCTAACCTTACTTGGAGCTTTTTCAGTTAATTATTTTTCTCCTCAGATTTTAAAGATGATATTGGGTTTATTTCTACTCTGCTTTGTAGTAATCTCATTCAGAACAAAAAAGCTTTCATTAAAACCAACAGTCATCAATAATATTTATGGCGGTTCTTTTTCAGGATTCTTTGCAGGACTTATAGGCACAGGAGGGGCAATACGAGGAGCATTTCTCGCATCATATAACCTTGAAAAGTCTTTATACATCGCAACAGCTGCGGCAATTGCGCTTGCAGTAGATGCAACAAGGCTTCCAGTTTATTTAAGCAGTGGATTTTTGCCTTCAGAGTTTTATGGAATTATTCCTCTCCTCGTTGTAATCGCCGTTATTGGGTCTTATATAGGTAAAAAGATTGTTGCAAAAATTCCTCAAGATAAATTTAGAATAATAGTTTTGTTATCAATTGCAGCAGTCAGCATTAAATTTATTTATGACGGAATACTCTTTTTCAGTTAAGCAAGGAAAGTTAAAATAAAATTACCGTGTAAATATGCTTCAATGTTTTAATAAACTTCTGAAACATCTCCTTGCTTAATTCCAATGTTTCAGTATTGATATTAGGATGAAAACTAACAATGTCTGCTTCCCAAACTTCTTGGTCAATATACACTTCTGTTTTCAGTTCGGTGTCGTTCAATAATCCAAATGGACTAACAGCACCTTTTGTTAACTTCAGAATATCCATTAATTGATTTTCATCTCCAAACATTATTTTCTTACTGCCGAGCATTTTCTCAAATTTTTTAAAATCCATTTTCTTAGCAGCAGGAAGAATAACAAGATAGCATTGATGGGTATATTTATCTTTAAGAAAAAGATTTTTGCATGCTAATCCAGGAATATGTTTACAATGTTCTTCTGCTTCAGCACAGGTAAATACAGCTTTATGAGTATGGAGTTTGTATGCAATATGATGTTTCTCTAACAAACCAATAACTTCTAGTGTCATAATTATGAGAAAAAAGAGTTGTTTAAATAGTTGATCATAACAACAGCAGTGTAGAAAATGTAGTTTTTGGTGCCACCCTTGTGATTATCCTTCAAATTAATATGTGGGAAAAAAGGAAATTCCAATAGGAATTTTTTCCTTCTTATAAACAAGTGAGATAATCACGGCACCAAAACCGAGGCTATGCCGAGATTTTCTACACTGCCTATAACAACACTAACATATGCTCTCGGAAGAAATTCATTTCTTTAGGAAATTTATTAATTTTTTGAAGTGTTTGCTTGTAAGCTTTGCTGAGCTTTATCACCTGTTCATGCGATAATCCTTGAGAAAGTTTATAGGTAATTTTCGGCTCAAGAATAGTTCTTTGTTCAGTTATTATTTGGGTGATGCCATATTGCTCAGGCTTGTTAAACATCGGCGCATCTTTTTGCAAACCAAAAATTGTTGGCGAGATTAAGTCAATACTTTTTTCATGCGCCTTTAAAAAATCAATGGTTTCAATGAACTCTTCTTTTGTTTCAGTAGGAAACCCAAACATAATATAGGTTACATTAGTAATGCCAGCTTCTTTTGCATTGTTAATAACTAAACTAATATCTTTTTTATTAGTGCCTTTTTTCATCAGCTGCAAAATGCGATCACTTGCAGATTCAACACCCCATAAAATTGCCTTCAATCCTGCTTTTCTTAATGTTTCCAAGGTTGTTTTGTCTAAATCTTTTGTCGGACGCAGTTGGCACATCCAGATGATATTTAACGGCTTAAGTAATTCGGCAATTTCTAATAACCTGTTTTTTGGGATCATTTCATCAACAAGAAAGAAATATTTTTGTTGTGATTTGACAATAGTTTTCTTAATATCTTCCAAAGAGTGTTCTCTATATTGCGCATTGCCATGGTGGGTGCAGAAAGTACATTGTTTATAATAACAGCTATTTGATGTTTTTAAAGACAATACTGGAGAAAAAGTAAAATAATCTTCGAGATTATATATTGAAAAATCAAGGATTCTATTTGTCTTCAATGCATTATGATCTATGGAATATTTAAGTATAGTAAGTATATATTCCAAAAACACAACTTCATTACTGCACGTAACATCTGCAATCCCTTTTAGTTTGTTATTAATGCATGGGCCGCCTATACCTGTTTTAATGCCTTGTTTTTTTAACTCTTTAAGCAAAGCATAGGCATAAAATGCTTGGCTCGAATAAACTATGCTGAATGCAACAACATCAGGCGCTTTACTTAAAATATAACGGAGAGATTCCTCTAGTAATTCAGGTTCTAAGTTATTAACCACTTTTTTATTGTTTTCTGCGTAGCATTGATTTGTTAATGCGAGAAATTGCTTAGTTTTTCCTGAATAAGTTTTTTTATCATATTTTTTTTAATAAGTATGATATTCTTGAAATTTCTTATTATGAAAAAAAATATTGAGATCTATCACACTTACGGTATATTCTTCTGGAAGATTATTTCGAAGAAACGTATGTAAATAAGTTATTGAATAAGGTGGAGCAGCAGGTGTGCAGAATGGTGGATAGACTAAAAGAACATTAATCATGTAGATAAACCTCCTACTTGTAGTAGCTAATCTTATTCTTTATATAAAATGATATAAAATATGGCTTCAGTGAAAATCTCGGCTCACGCCTCGGTTTTGGTGCCGTGATTATCCCACTTGTTGATAAGAAGGAAAAAATTCCTATTGGAATTTCCTTTTTTCTCGCTCATTAATTTGAAAGATAATCACCAGCATGGCACCAAAAACTACATTTTCACCGAAGCCATAAAATAGTTAACTTTTTTAAGAGTAAGTGCTATAAAAATGATATGGCTCAACATAGTTATTCTGCAAGGTTTTATAAGAAGTTTAATACTAAGGTTCGAGGCTTAAGCCAATCTGAAGTTCAAGCGCGGCAAAAACAATATGGTTATAACGAACTTAAAAGGACAACTGGTTTTAATGTATTGAGACTCTTTTTTCATCAGTTTAAAGACATGCTTATTATACTCTTAATTATCGCAGCATTTGTTGCTTGGCTTACCGGAGCTGGTTCAGATGCGTGGTTAATTCTGATTATAGTTTTGATTAATATTTGCATAGGATTTATACAGGAATTTAAAGCAGAAAAATCAATAGAAGCATTGAAAAAAATGGTTGCTTCAACCTGCCAAGTATTACGTGATGGAACTATCAGTGTACTATCTGTGCGTGATTTAGTTGTTGGAGATATTATCCTCCTTGAAGAAGGAACTAACATCCCTGCAGATGCTGTTATCTTGGAAGCAGTTAATGTCCATGTCAATGAAGCATCTTTGACAGGTGAATCACTCCCTCAATCTAAAATAGCTTATGGCGATGGCGAAGGAAAACAGTCTCTATGCTGGAACTTTGCTGCAATCCGGGCACCTTAAAGCTGTGATCACCAGTATAGGTATGAATACAGAACTTGGAAAGATTGCCCATATCACGACAAAAGTCTCTCTTGACGAGAGTCCTCTTCAGCAAGAATTAAATAAGATTGGCATGTTTATTGCTAAGGTTGCCGTAAGCATATCTTTATTAGTTATTGGTCATAGTTTATGGCAATCAGGATTTTCTCTTTCGGTCTTACATGAGGTATTTTTATTTTCCATTGCATTAGCAGTTGCTGTTGTTCCTGAAGGATTGCCTGCTACAGTTACTATTGCTTTAGCTATGGGTGTTAAAAAAATGGCAGCGCAAAATGCTATTATTCGAAAGCTTTCTTCTGTTGAAACGCTTGGCTGCACTACGGTTATTTGCACCGATAAAACAGGAACATTGACTAAAAATGAAATGACCGTTAAAGAAATTTTTGTTCCAGGAACAAAAAATAATTGTAACTACCGAGATATTTTACAGATATCGAGCCTGTGCAATAATGCTCAGTTTTCAGAGAATACTCTTGTTGGCGATCCGACTGAGCTTGCACTCCTTGTTGCTGCAGCAAAGAGCAATCTTAATGTTGATGTTCTTAAAAATACTTTTCAAAGGATCGATGAAATCTCTTTTACTTCTGAACGTAAAATCATGACTACTGTTCATAAAACTGTTAAAAAATATCTTTCTTATACTAAAGGCGCTCCCTATGAAGTTGTTGCTCATTGCACGCATATTAAAATAAATGGAAAGGTTAAAAAATTTACTTCTCAAGAGAAAAAGAAAATTCTTGAAGTAAATCATGCAATGGGTGATCGCGCTCTACGTGTTCTTGCATGCGCTTACAAATCATTGTCATCGTATAAACTAAGTGACAAAAAACAATTAGAGCAAAACATGATCTTTGTCGGTTTTGTAGGGATGATTGATCCGCCGCGTTCTGAGGTCAAAGAAGCCATACGATTATGTAAAACTGCAGGAATCACCGTAATCATGACAACTGGCGATCAAAAGACAACAGCATCTGCCATAGCAAAAGAGGTTGGTATTATTGCTGGTGGAGATTCAGTGATTACAGGGGATGAACTCTTAACCATGACTGATGAACAATTAAAAGATTCTTTGAAAACTGTTCGTGTGTTTGCTCATATTAATCCGCAACAAAAATTAAGGATAGTTACGCTGCTGCAAGAGCAAGGGCATATTGTTGCTATGACTGGAGATGGCGTTAATGATGCTCCTGCTTTGAAAAAGGCAGATATCGGTGTTGCTATGGGCAGAACAGGAACTGATGTCAGCAAAGAAGCTTCTAAAATGGTTTTGCTTGATGATTCCTTTTCAACTATCGTACATGCTGTTAAAGAAGGGAGAATAATCTATAATAACATTATCAAGTTTATACTCTACGTGTTTTCAGGAATAACTGCTGAGTTTTTTGTTGTAATGTTCTCGTTATTACCTGGTGTTGGGAATTTGTTGTCGGCAGTGCAGATATTATGGATTGATCTGGGAACAGAAGTATTGCCAGCGCTTGCTTTAAGCGTTGATCCTGTATCTCACGATATCATGAAAGAAAAACCAAGAGATAGAACAAAGTCAATTTTAGGGAAAGAAATATTAATCAGGATTCTTGCTAATAGCGTTGTTATTGCTCTCAGCGCTATCATACTCTATTCTTGGTTTTTATATCAAGGAATGCCTGAAAAAGCAGCTACTATTCCGTTTGTAACTATCATTGTTTGTCAAATGATTAATATATTTAATTGCCGTGATAGCAAACAGAGTATTTTTAATAAACATTTGCTTTCAAATAAATTCTTGCTTGGTGGAGTTATTATTTCAATACTTTCAACTATTATCATTATTTCAGTTCCACGTATTGCAGGTTATTTTCATGCAGTCCCATTAAGTTTTACTGATTGGAGTATTATTTTTGTTACTGGTTTAAGCATGATTATAGTGAATGAATTAGTCAAGTGGATAAGGAGAACATATTATCTCGTATAAATAGCATATTTTTGACCATCTTTTTGATATACAATTCTCATATCTTGAGGTGTTGTGCGTATACGCTGAAATAACTTCCTTACTCTTTTAACTACTTCTACTTTATCAACCACGCCTCGTAAGGTATATCCCCTCCCTCTTATTTTTGGTTGATGATTATTTTTTAATAGGTAGAGTTCATAGATATTTTGACCTTCAAAACTCTTTAATCTAATTTCACGAGGATTTTTCTCTAATTGTGCAGCTACTTCCTCATGTACTACTCCAGCACCATAATCAGCATTTTCTGGTCGTTGATAGCATCTTGATAATTCTTGACGTTCTTCTCTGGCAGAAGATGATTCACCAACAGGTTTTACGGTGGTTTTAACATATTTAACAAGAGCATTTGCGAATCTTTGGGGAGTAAATTGAACAACATTATCTGCTTCTTGTAAATATTCTCTCAACAAATGAGGTGCAGCTATTGAACTAGAAATAGACCCACGTAATACTCTATAATCTTCAAACTGGAGTGTTACCAGCTCTTCCCACCCACTTTTATCTTTGAAAATTAACATGAGAGATTCTCTAAGCAACCCGAGTTGATGCATTATAATAAATGGTATATCATCATACGATTTGGCATTTTTAAGAATTTCAGTAAGACGATCTGGTGTATAATATCCAGCAGCAGTTCTTAGTCCTTGTTCACCAATATCAACTGTATCAAATCCTCTTTGTAAAATTATTTCTACATCACCATTACTTATTATTGTTTCTAAGGTAATATGATGTTCCCTATGTATATCATCAGGAAAATAAGCTCTTTCACATTCTGAGAATGGTTTAACCTGTGTGTACCCTTCATCGTGAAGCCGTTCAACAAGATAATCTGTCCATAATTGCTGTGGTTTACGTTTCTGAAACATTTTACTTAAGGAAATTATTTTTTGTTTTTAAAACCAATGGTTATTTATCTTAGCTTATTATTTATTTTCAATATAGAAATTAATACGACTTTCATCACAAATTATATAAATAATCCACCTATTGGTTTGTTATGACTGACAGTTATAAAGCATCAAATATTCAGGTTTTAGAGGGTTTAGAGGCTGTTCGTAAAAGACCGGGAATGTATGTCGGAGATATTACTTCCAGAGGTTTGCATCACCTTGTCTATGAAGTTGTTGACAATTCAGTAGATGAAGCGCTCGCTGGTTATTGCACTGAGATTACGGTTATTATTCATGAAAATAATTCTGTTACGGTTATTGACAATGGAAGAGGAATCCCAACAGCAGATCATCCCCAATATAAGGTTTCTGCGCTGGAGTTAGTTATGACAAAATTGCATGCTGGCGGAAAATTTGACAAAACTAATTACAAAGTTTCCGGAGGTTTGCATGGTGTTGGTGTAAGTGTTGTTAATGCATTATCGAGTTTTCTCAAAGTAGTCGTATATCGTGACGGTAAGATTTGTGAAATGGAGTTTTCCAAAGGCAATGTTACAAAAAAAATAACTGAAGTAGGAACAACTGATAAAACTGGAACAACGGTTACCTTTTTGCCCGATGCTGCTATTTTTGAAGTCACTGTTTTCAGCTATGAAATTCTATCTTCTCGATTAAGAGAATTAGCATTTTTGAATAAAGGTATTAAAATTACTATTAAAGATGAACGTGACAATCAAGAGCAGGTATTTCAGTACGAAGGTGGCATTACCTCTTTTGTTGAGCATCTCAACAAAAACAAAATACCGGTGCATCAGCCTCTTTACTTTCACAGCGTTAAAGATGATGTTGAGGTGGAAATAGCTCTGCAGTACAATGAAGCTTACAATGAAAATGTTTTTTCTTTTGTCAATAACATCAATACCATTGAAGGCGGCACTCATTTAACAGGATTTAAAACTGCATTGACAAGAACCTTGAACACCTATGCAGAAAAACAAAACATGAAGGAAGCTGCTTTAACCAGCGAAGATGTTCGTGAAGGATTAAGCGCAGTAATCTCAGTTAAAGTTCCAGATCCTAAATTCGAAGGGCAAACAAAAACAAAATTGGGAAATTCAGAAGTGAAAGGTATTGTTGATTCTGTCTTAAGTTCTGAATTAGGGACATATCTTGAAGAGCATCCTCAAGTTGGTAAAACTATTATCATGAAAAGCATAAATGCTGCGCTTGCTCGGGAGGCTGCGCGAAAAGCGCGAGATTTGACGCGGCGTAAATCAGCTCTTGAATTTAGTTCTCTTCCGGGGAAACTAGCTGACTGCCAGGAGCGGGATCCTGCAAAATCTGAATTGTTTATTGTTGAGGGTGATTCTGCGGGCGGATGTTTTTCAGGCGATACTAAAGTTGCTCTTGTTGATGGAAGGAATGTAACTTTTAAGGAATTAGTAGTCGAATATAATCAAGGAAAAAGAAATTTTTGTTACACTATTAAACATGATGGAACTATAGGTATAGAAGAAATTAAGCATCCTCGGATTACTAAAAAAGATGCTGACGTTATTAAAGTTGTTCTTGACAATGAAGAAGAAATTATCTGCACTCCTGATCATAAATTTATGTTACGTAATGGGGAGTATAAAAAAGCAAGCCAATTAACTACGTTTGATTCGCTAATGCCTTTACGAAGACAATTATCAAAAATAGGAAAACGCATCACTATTAACGGCTATGAAATAAGAAAACAAACAAAAGATACATCAATACTTCGTTTCCAATCATTTAATGAACGATTTTTTGCAGGTGATGAAGAAGCAGCGAAAGAAGCAGTTATGAATTATAACCATAAAATAAAAAAGATTCAAGTTTTATCTGAGAAGATGGATGTTTATGACCTTGAAGTACCACATACGCATAACTTTGCATTGGCGTCAGGTATTTTTGTGCATAATAGCGCAAAACAAGGCCGCGACAGAAAATTCCAGGCAATTTTACCTTTAAAGGGTAAAATATTGAATGTTGAAAAATCACGTCTTAACAAAGTTATAACCAGCCAGGAAATAGTTGCAATTATTACTGTTCTCGGAACAAGTATTGGCGATGAATTTAATCTTGATAAATTACGCTACCATAAAATTATTATTATGACTGATGCAGATGTTGACGGCAGTCATATCTCCTGTTTGTTGTTAACATTCTTTTATAGGTACATGAAACCATTGATAGAAAAAGGCCATATTTACATAGCGCAGCCTCCTCTCTACAAAATTAAAAAAGGGAAAACGCTTGAGTATGTGTACAATGATCGTGAATTATTCACCAGGCTTAAAGAGCTTGGCAAAGATGGTATTGATCTTCAAAGATATAAAGGCTTAGGAGAAATGAATCCTCAGCAATTGTGGGATACAACATTGGATCCTGTTTTCAGAAAATTGAAAAAAGTAACTATTCAAGACGCTGTTTTGGCTGATGAAATGTTTACTGTTTTGATGGGCGATCAAGTAGAGCCAAGGAAAGATTTCATTGAGAAGCATGCATTGGAAGTCAAGAATTTGGATATTTAATATCATTGTTTTAAAAAGATATGCACTGAAGGGTGCCAATCAAAATGGACAAGAAACACTTAAGGTAATACACTTCAATCCTTCAGCAGCCATTTCCATGCAGGAACTAATTTATTTTTATCACAACATTTTATATATTAGCAATATATGAAAGTTTCTATTACTAATATACACTTGAATCATTAATTCAAAACATTTTAAAACTACAAAATAAATATTAGGATGATACTATGACAAAGCAATTATTATACAGAGGTCTTCAAGAATATGTTTTAGATTTATGTTCAAAAGGGAGAATTTCAATAGGGAAAGCTGCAGAAGTATTGGAACTTAGCATTTATGATATTCATAACTTAGCAGAAGAAAGAGAAATTGTTTTAAGCGCTTCTGAAGATCAAGTTAAAAAAAGTCAAGAGCTTTTGAGCAAATTAATAAAAAAGAAATGACGCTATCTTATTCAACTAACAGCAACAACAAACTTTAAAAACACCTCTTTGTTTTTCTTTGCTATGGTCACACCATTGCCAACAGAACAAGGAAAACAAGTGCTTTCTGAAGCTCAGCTCCAAGCTAAATATGATGAAATCAAAAAGCAATCAGAGCAAGATCCTAAAAATCCAAAATATCACGCTCAACTGGGTGAAGTAGCTGAACTATTAGGGAATGCTGACCAAGCGATTGATCATTATATTGACACTTTTGATAATGACAACAAGAATTTTATTGCAGCAGCCCGTATAGGAGAGCTGTTTATGCGTAAGAAAAAATATGATCTTGCGCTGCCGTATTTTGGAAAAGCATTAAAAATAAAACCAGATTTTATACCTGCATTATTCAGCTATGGATTACTGCAGGGAAAAACAAAACAATTTTCTCACGCCAAAAAATTATTTTTTAAAATCTTGCAGTTGCAGCCAGCCCATCAATCTGCTACTCATAATCTTTTTAAAATCTTATTTGATCAAAAACAATACGATGCTTGCGTTAAACTCCTTGATAAAGCACTGCAGATTCTTCCCCAAGATCAACAACTGCATGATGATTATGGCTTGCTTTCCATTAAAATGAACAATCCCATGAAAGCATTAGAGATGTTTACTCACGGAATTAACCTAAATATGAAAAGCAAAGAAAGTGTTCGTCTTTATGATCATTTATTTAATCTTCTTTTTGCGGTAAAACAATACCAAAAGGCAAAGGAATTAATTGATCAGGCACTAAAACATTTTCCAGATTATAGCTTGTTTGTTAGTTATTCTATGATGGTTGAAAAAACATTAGAATTTATTAATGAACAGAAAAAAGGGGAAACATAATTATTTTTTGAATTTCACTTCAAAAGCTGAACCGACACTAAAATCATAGAAGACTTATTACGTACCATGATTCTCTCAAAAGTTCCATAAGCTATTTCTTATAATACTTTTTCAACATCTCATAAAATTCTTTGTATTCAGGAATATTGCTTATAACCAATTCAGGAGCTGAGCTTCCTGCAGTGTTAACCGTAATATTTCCGTTCCTAAACAGCTTGTTAAGCATACCTTCATAGGTATTAATAAAATCAATTTTATCAAAGATAATAGATGTTTGTTTTTTGTAAATGATACCTGATTTTTCTACAACTCTGTATGATTCAATGGCATATGATTTAACTTTAACCGATATAATTACAAGAATCAATATAAAAAGATCAAACGCTATTATTAATCCTATTATTCCAGCAATAATCAGATCCCTTAACCCTTCTGCTTGCGGCACTAAAAACATTGCCGCTGAAATTCCAACCATCGTAATAATCGTCAAAAAGATTATTGTTTTTATCATGCTGTTTGCAATACTAGGTTTAACAAGCATTAGTGGTGTCTCTTTATGAGCATTAATATTTTGTTCTATCTTTTTTATTTGTTCAGATGAAGGATGTCTATCAAGTATAATATCTATCAATTCATCCTTGTCTTGAATGTTTGGCACATAATTAATGCTGAATCCGCTAGAAACAATAGTTTGGCTTTTTCCGGTGCTGACAAGCATTTCTCCTGCAACATTAAAATATGCTGTTCCATGGTTTGAACATGCATATTTTGTTATGGTTAAATCCTTAATATTAGGATAATGCGCATAAAAATGTTCTTTAACAATTAGTCCTTTTTTACAGTAAACATAATTCTTGAAAAATGAAAGCTTGGTGTCTTCATAATAAGCTTGAAGATACAATATTGTTGGTATAAGAGCAACAATCATAAGTATGGTTCCTATAAATACCAATGGACTCCAGAATAATCCGCTTATAATTGTTGCAGCAAAAATCAGCAGCCATACTATCGTTGAAAATAGTTTTGCCTTAATCATTTCACCAAAACTAAAATCCGCGGCAACCGAGTAAAGCAGCTGATCTTGTTGTATCCCTGTTTTTGCAAGAATATTTGGGATTAAATCTGGTGTTTTTTTGAGGTGTTTGAAAACAATGCTTCCTGAAGAGCCAATGGATCTGAATTCGACTTTAATAGTATCAAACCATTTGTCAATGATGCTTTCTCGTATTATAACTAACGTGATTTTATCTAAGCTAAATTCTTTATTTTTAATATGTATAAATTTAAACCGCTCTTCAATACTGTTTTGCTTGATATAATAAGAGGTGCCAACCATCTGAATAATTACACTAACAAGATAGATTCCCCAATAAATCAAGATTGGAAATAAAATGATAAATAAGGGTAGCACCATGAACACAGGAGCAATTGCCCGCACCGTATTCATCTTATATTCGCCAGTAAAATTAGTTGTCGTGATTTTATGGATTGCAGAACTGGTAGGACTGACTTTTGCTGCGCTTAATCTTGAGCTTGTTGCTATTTTCTGTGTTTTTTCCTCGGTCATTGCTGACATTCCTGAACTTGTTTCTTTAGTTCTTGCAAGAGAAGCATATTTTGCAATTAATGCATCAATGTTTTTCTCTAATTCTTGGCCATTTCTCATATTTTTGAACACGATTTCCTGGCCAGAACCTTGGCAGCTAATAATAACATCATACAATCCAAATATTCTATCAATAATGGTCTGATTAGTTTCAGAATCTGCAAGGTTTTCAACCGGCATAAACGCATAATGTTTGGTTAAAAATCCTTCAGTATAAATAATCATGTCCGTATAAATATAATATTTTCTTCTGATCAAATCAATGAAATGAAAAATAAGGTAGATTAACAGAATAATTAAAGCAATAACAAGTGCGCTTATAATCACTATAATATCAAAATTCACTTTTCCTGTTGCTTTTTTCAAGATAAGGATGCTTGCGCCAAACAACCATGACCCTGCAATAAAAAAACCAGCTACTATACCAATGCTTTGCTTGCCAACTTCAAAAAACGCTCCTAAGGTATCAGGTGATTCCTGCTGCAATAATTGCTTTCCTGTTAATCTAAAACCATTCTTCTGCATAAGGGTTGCAATTTGATTGTAAATCTTTTCTGGAGTGTCAATAGCATGCAAATAGATTTGCGTAGCAGCTGAGCCAGCGGATTGTATAAGAATATTGCCAGTCCCATACCATTTGCTTTCTATAAATGGCATGCTCATTTTGACATGGGTAATATTCTTGACGATTAATTCAGTCTGGTAGTTTGAGAATATTGAACCGCCTTTTTGAATAAGTCTATCTGAATATATAAGGTATTCTTCTTTGTTATAACGTAGGTGTCTATTGATTATGCTATACGTTTCTACTATCAGAAAAATCAGAATAAAAGGCAAAGGAGAAATTGTTTGGAGGAGAAAACTTGCAATACTAAAGAGAACAATGAATACAACTGCATTTATGATAAAACCTATGAGCAGTGGATAATAGATAAAGGCAGATTTATTTGGCTTGAAGCTAACTGGTTTCAATTCTGCTTTAGGCATGATCGGATTAATAAGCAGTTGTTTAAATAATTATTGGATGGTACGTATTAAGTCTTCTTCGGGTTTAGCGCCGGTTCAGCTTTTCAAGTTAGTTCAATTGGATTTTTCTCTCTATAAATATAATCCCGACTCCCTCAATAATATAAATCAAGGAGTCATAATTTGGCTTGCGTCTGGGATTATAAGACTTGCCTATCGGCAAGGAACTCCGAAAAATCCCCGATAAATATACGAGAGGAGCTTCACAAAAGTAGGCGCTAAACCACCAGACTTAATACGTACATTGGATGAAAAAATATATAAATCAAGTATTCTCAAAAAGAACATGGAATATAAAGCATATATTGCGTATGGTGTTTTAGCTGTTGTTATTGTTGCAATCATCTTCATAGGTGATTCTGGAACATCAAGTTCTGATAGTATTACTGGATTTGCAGCGAGAGATGTGAGAGAAGTATCAAGGGCACTTCCTGCATATGATACTAGTAAAAAACCTTCTCAAAAATTTTCTAATCCACAGGAGCTTGTCGAAGATCAGCCACTGCAAGGAAAAGTCAGTGGTACGGTATATGTCTATAGAGATACTGCATTTTTTAAAAATGCAGTTATGCCAGGGCAGAATGTTATTTTTGAATCTTCAGGATCTGATACTACAACTTTGCCAGGATATTTCGTTTCTATGTACTTTAAAACTAATTTAGCTATTTCAGATATTAATGTTGTTGTTCCAGGCGAGCCTGGAATAGGTGTAAAAACAGGTACGTTAAAGAAAGGAACAACTGAACAAGCAAAAGCTCTTGAAGATTCATTACCTCAATATGTTATTAACTGTTTAGGTAAAACAACCTGTGAATTTAAGCATTATTTGTTTCCAAGTAAATCTGTTTTAAGCAAATATGATGGGTTAGTTGGAAATGAACTTGAAATCAAGCAGTGGTATGGAGATATTTGCCAACCAGGTTTAACCTGTGCAACAGTTCCTTATGTTGATATCATAATCACTTTAAGCAATGGCGAAGTCAAAACTGCACATTTAGAGGCTAAAAATAGTTTTTATTATAGTTCAACTGACTGGGGGAATAAAGCTTCAGATTCTTCATGGAAGGAACTGATTAATAAAGGATTAATGAGTGAAGAGAGCAATTCCGCAGATCCTATGTTAGAAGGATGGTCAGGATTGTGTGACTGTAAAGATATTAAACCGAAAACTCCTCCACCTGCAAAAGTAGCTCCAGCGAAAGTTGCTCAAGATATTCTTTGTTCAGACACAGATGTCACTGATAAAAACTATAAATCATTTGAACCAGTAAGCAAGTATGGATATATTAATCCCTATGTGCAGGGAACTGTTTATGGTAAAAATGATTATGGAAAATGGGAAAAACTTACTGATGAATGTGTAAAAAATCAACCAACAAAAATTACTGAGTATTTCTGTGATTATGGTAAAAACATTATTCAAAAAGCAGGTGAAATTGATTGCCCTTCTGCTACGTATTGTAAAGATGGTGCCTGTGTGCCATTAAAATATACTGGTCCAATAGTTGCTCCTATGATTACTATACCTAGTGCAACGGTAACACCAGAAGGTCAAATATGTTTCCCAGCGCCAAATGATGGAACATTTACCTTTACGTATGATGAAGATAAAGGAAAAGCATATCTGGAATTAAATCCAAAGAAGAAATAATGTTTGTCTTTCTTTAGTTCTTATCTATACATAATACTCATTTCTGCTAACCATAACATTTATAAGTAGTTTACTATTCTTATCGTACTTAATATGGATACTTATAATGAAGAACTGCCACTATTATTATATATGGCATATAAGACAAAATTGCATGATGTCATTATTATGTCTACCTTGGAGTTAGGCAATGCTCTTGGCTTTTCCCAGCAGACAGCATCAAGAAAAATAAAAGAATTGGAAGAAAAGGGATTTTTAAATAAGGAATTAGTTGCAGAAGGGATGAAACTAAGCTTAACTCTGGAGGCAAAGCAATTATTAGAGCAAAATTATATCACCTTAAAATCATTATTTGGAACAGCATTAAAACAATGGACCGGCAAAGTTATTAGTGGTTTAGGAGAAGGGAGATATTATGTTCAAATTGAAGGTTACCAGAAACAGTTTAAAGAGAAACTCAATCTGACACCCTATCCAGGAACCTTGAATATTGAAGTTAATCCCGTGGAATTAAAAGAATTTTTCCAGACAAAAAATCAGATTATAATTGAAGGTTTTGTCACAAAAGAAAGAACCTTTGGCGGAATACTTTGCTATCCTATTAAAATAAACAAAAAACTGCCAGGTTATTTAATCAAACCATTGCGTTCTACTCATACGGAAAATATTATCGAAATCATTGCTCCGGTTTATTTGAGAGGTGAGTTTGAGTTAGAAGATGGAAGTGAGATAATAATAGAATAGGCTCTGGTGAAAATCTCGGCTAACGCCTCGGTTTTGGTGCCGTGATTATCTCACCTAAGTTTAACAAGGAAAAAATTCCTACTGGAACTTCCTTTTTTCCCACGTATTAATTGGAAGGATAATCACCAGCATGGCACCAAAAACTACATTTTCACCAGAGCCAATAAAAAGGTAAACAATGAAAACAACTGACATCAAAATCGGCATTGCAGATACAACCTTTTCAAGAGTTGATTATTTTCCTTTTGTAGAGCAAGCTCTCAAAGATGGCAAACAGCAATACACTCTTTCTTGCACCATAGAACGCTACACAGTTCCAGGGTTCAAAGATTTACCCATTGCCTGCAAAAAATTAATTGAAGAATATAATTGTGATATTGTTATTGCCTTAGGCATGGCAGGTCCTGAACCCATAGATAAACAATGCAGTCATGAAGCATCTCTTGGATTGCAACAAGTGCAACTTATGACTAACAAGCATATTTTAGAAGTTTTTGTCCATATAGATGAGGCATGTGTCAATGGAAAACTTGATGAAACTAAATTATACACTCTTTGTAAAAATAGGGCTTACAAACATACCTTGAATGCCCTCGCCTTATTACAAGGAAAAACTACCTTGACGCATCAAGCAGGTACTGGCAGAAGACAAGGAAGTGAAGATGCAGGTTCTATTCAACATGGTCATTAATAACAATAATATTGCAAACAATAATCCAACAAACATTGGTATTGTAGTAGGGGAATTTAATCAAGAGATCACTTTAGTAATGTTGGAAACAGCAAGAAAAACAGCGCAGTTGTTGAAATTAGAAGTTGCTAAAGTAATAACAGTACCTGGAATGTATGATGCGCCTCTTGCAGTGCAGCAACTCCTCGAAAGAAAAGATATTGCAGGAGTTGCAGTGCTTGGAGCTGTTATCCAAGGTGCTACAGATCATGATGTTCTTGTAGCACATTGCTGTGCTCAAGCTTGCACAGAATTAAGCTTAAAATATAAGAAACCAGTAACTCTTGGTGTTATTGGTCCAAAAGCAAGCTATGAAGCAGCAGATGCGAGAAAAGAAGAATATGGGCGAAGAGCAATAGCTGCTTTAGATGCTATGCTTCGTACTTTGAGTGCGTAATAAGTCTGGGGTTTTAGCGCCAATATTGTGAAGCTCTTCTTATAACCCGGTGGGGATTTTTCGGAGTTCCAGAGAGAAAAATCCAATTGATATACACTTCAAAAGCTGAACCGGCACTAAAACCTAATAAGACTTATTACGCACATAAAACGGAAAAAAATATAAGTATTGTCATCTATAAATTTGTATGTTTGACAAGAAAGGTAAAGTATTAAACTCCTTTGTTTTAAGAATGATTGGTGGTGTATTAGGTGCAGTAGGTTTTTTATTATTGGCTAATCGAATGACTATTGTGGGTACAGCATTAATAGGTATTGGATCATTATTTATCGCTGTTGGTGAGAATTGATGAAAGGCCTTGAATTTGTGGGTATTACTCTTGTTGGAGTAGCGATTGTATATGCATTTTATAAAAAGAGGGATAGGGTAGCTTTAGCTCTTATCATTGTATTATTGATAGTTCTTTATATGTTGGGATACTTGTGAAAGAATGGTTTATCGCGGCTCTGGTGAAAATGCAGTTTTAGCGCCAATATTGTGAAGCTCTCCTCAACTTCATTTTGGGGATTTTTCGGAGTTCCAGAGAGAAAAATCCAATCAAACTACACTTCAAAAGCTGAACCGGCGCTACCTGAATCCGAAGGATCTCAGGGATTAAAAATAGTGATTTTTAATAAAACCTGAAAGATTTTCACCAGAGCCGTTTGTCGCATAATATTTATAAAAGACAATTTCTTTAAACTATCATGCCCATAACCTTTCCACCTTTCGATCTGCACCTTTTATTCAAAGGTGTTTTTGATTATCAGGATCTTTATAAAAAAGTAAATGACTGGCTGATTTATAGGGGTTATCAGCTTCATGAAATACGTTATGAGCATAAAGACCATGGCAGAGAGCTTCGTATAGATTGGGATGCATGGAAAAAAGTCAATGAAGTAGTTAAGTTTAAACTTCTCGTGCATTATCAAGTTTGGGAAATAGAATATGTTAATGTAACACAACCTGATGGCCAAGTAAAGAAATTAATGAAAGCAAGAATGTATGTCCGTTTAACAAGAAATCTTGATTTTGATTATACTGATAGTTTTGGAAAATCAACCTTAAAAAAACATATGCTGAAATTCTTATATCAAAAGGTCTTCAAAGAATTCTTCGATTCATTATGGGAAGATAATCTCCGGTTTAAAATGTACGAACTGCAGAATGTGGTCAAAGAAGTTCTTGATATGCAGACTAAAGGCAACGAACATTGGGATGTATGGTAGATATTATTAATCTTTATAAAACAAGATAACTTCCTCTTAAAAATGGTTTATTTAGTAGCTGATTATGCAGAGACAGGTTTAGCAATAGGTAGTAATAATGGTCATTTAGTTGGTACAAGTAATCATATTTTAGGGTTAGTAAAAACATTAGAACGAATTGCTAATTTTCCAACGCCTGTTTTAATTACTGGAGAAACTGGAACAGGAAAAGAAGTTGTTGCGAAGGCACTTCATTATAATAGTTTTCGAAGGTATGCACCTTTTGTTACAGTAAACTGTGCAGCTATACCACGAGACTTACTTGAATCAGAATTATTTGGTCATAAGAAAGGATCATTTACTGGTGCTACCAGTGATCGTAGTGGTAAATTTGAAGCTGCAAACACTGGCACGTTGTTTCTTGATGAGATTGGTGATATGTCTCCTGATTTGCAAGCAAAGATTTTAAGAGTTTTAGAAGACAGGAAAGTAACCAGAGTAGGAAGCACTGCAATAACAGAGGTTGATGTTCGTGTTGTTTCAGCAACCAATCACGATTTAGAAGCTTGTATAAAAGAAGGAAGATTTAGGCAAGATTTATTCTATCGGTTAAATACGTATACCCTAGGATTAGCACCTCTTCGAGATAGGAGACAAGATATCTTACCATTGTTGTCATATTTTATCAAACAATATAATGATAGGTATAGTAACCATGGTGTTAGTTTAGAAGGTATTAGTGAAGAAGCTTTAGAACTTCTACAATGTTATTCTTGGCCGGGAAATGTGAGGGAATTGCGATCAGTAGTTGAGCGATTTGCTTTAGATAAACGAAGAGGGATAATTGAAGTAGAAGACATTCCTGATAAATTCAAGAGAACAGTGAAAAGCTCTCGAGCTCAAGGCAATTTACCAAGTTGGTATTCTTTTGGGGTTAAACCATATCTCTTAAGAGATTTATGTGACGATGGTCGTTTTATGCCTGATCGGAGCAATTTGAGAAGAAAAATTGATACTAATCCACAACATTTTAAGACAGAAAGAATAGGTTCTGAAACAAAAGGTATAAAAGTTGTTTATTTAACTCCTTTTAATTTCTATGTACTTTTAGGGAAGATAGACAACGAAGCTCAATTATATGATATAAAAGTAAGATTATTCGATGAAATAATTAATGATGACTTTAATGATCTAATTATTGAACCGTTTGCAATTTATTCTGCAGGAAGATTAAACACTAGATATGGTATTCCTTTTAGTGAAATGTGTAGAACACCGTTAATGGCAAAAGGAATTTATGTAGTTTCAGCGGAAATGACAACTGAAAATGATTATCGAGCAGTTCGAAATAACTGTTTTGCTTTACGATTATCAGATCTTGAGGATTTTATTCCAAGAGATCTTCATAATCGTACTCAAGTAACTACTGAATTAGGAATAGAAATAAGAACAAGATATGCTTGCTTTAAAGAAGGAAATTTCAATGGATAGGTTCTTCTTCGGAGAACTTTGCAAAATTATGGTTACTGCCTATTTTGTGAGCATTTTCGAAATACTTATCGGGCAATTTTCGGAGTTCCAGAGAGAAAATTGCTTTGTCAAGCATATATCTCAATGCGAACTGGCAGTAACCCGAGCTATGCGAGTATTTTGCAAAGTTCTCTTCACTGAACCAGATACCATCTATCATTAATACAAACAACAGAAACTTTATCTTGTTGAGGTTCAAGCACTTGTTCATTTTCGACTTTTACTGGTTGATATGTTTTTGGATCTAAAATTTCAAGAAATGGTTTTTTTCTGGTAATATCTGCTTCAAGAAAATCATCAGAAGCAGCAACAATTTCATATTCTTTGCCGAGATAGTGTTCTTTAACGTATTTATTTGTTTTCAAATCAATCCCTTCAACTGATTTATCCCTAATTGTTTTTATTAATATCAGTTTTCGATTCAAGCTGATAACATCACCAATGTTAAACTGAGGCAATCTTATCAGAAGATTAGTGCGATACACTTCTTTGCTGGTTTGTTTATCTTGCGTAAATAGTTCAGCTGCAACTTTAAGTTCTGCGCCAAATTGATTGCTTACTATTTTTCCCAGGGTGTTAAGATATGCTTTGGAAGTGATATAGAAATCAATGCCATTTTTGACAGGATCCTCCTTAGTGATTTCAACGCCTTTTTTCTCAGCAGTCTTTTTCCTGATAAAATCAGCAGCAGCAGCAAATTGCTTGCTTTTGTCATTGCGCAATTGCAGGACTCCTTGAAAATAGCCGCTCATATTTTTTGAACAATTATCACATCGCGTGTATCTTATTTTAAGAGGATAGTGCATAGTTTCTTCTTTGATTGAGTTGCTAATAGAGGTTTTAATAGTAACTATTACTTTGCCAACTACTTTATTGCCGATTTTAACTTCATGTTTTGGCAGGGTAATAACTGCTTCATATTCCTGGGGTTTTTTATGAAATTTAGTTGAATCATAAAACGCTTTCCGAACAGCTTGTTCTAATTTAAGAGGTGGATGCCATGATTTGCCATACATATAGGCATTGCACGTGCCGCATATTTTAAGATCAAATTTAGTGAATGAAACGATAGCAGTATATTTATCAACATGGCATTTTTCGCATAATACTTCATGTTCAGCCTTTTTACCGCATATAATGCATTTCATAACCGTAAAAAAGCGATGAGTATTTATATAATTAACTTAGTTTTAGGCTCTGGTGAAAATGTATTGCGCAGCAATATACCATCAAAGAAAGTCAAATGTTATCCAACACTTTCTTTGATTCGTATAGTTTTAGCGCCTATTTCGTGAAGCTCTTCTTAGGAGATATCGAGGATTTTTCGGAGTGCCAGAGAGAAAAATCCAATCGAAATCCACTTAAAAAGCTGAACCGGCGCTAAAACCTGAAAGATTTTCACCAGAGCCTTTTAGACCACAAGATTTTAAAACGAAAGGATGAAAGTATCGTAACATAATGGATAAACAAGACCTCAAGCAAAAACTGAAGCAATTCTGGCATTTTGTATGGGAAGATGACAGTGCAGCAAGCTGGATAGTGAATATTATTCTTGCATTTGTTATTATTAGATTTTTATTATATCCAGGATTAAGTTTTGCATTTGGAACATCATTGCCTATTGTAGCTGTTGTTTCTGGAAGTATGGAGCATAAGATTGTAGAGCCGTATTACAATCTGCCTCCAGCTATTTGTGGAAAAAACTTTGAAGAAGAAAAACGGTTGAATTTTGATGCTTACTGGGAATTATGCGGGGGGTGGTATACTTCCAACACAAATATTACCAAAGAACAATTCAAAGCATTTCCGTTTAAGAATGGCTTTAACAAGGCAGATATCATGCTTTTGAAATCAGCTAAAAAACCTGAAAAAGTGCAAATAGGGGATGTTATTGTTTTTCAGTCAAATGCAGCATCGCATCCTATTATCCATCGTGTAGTAAATATAGAAAAGAAAGAAGATGGTTATCATTTTACCACTAAAGGCGATCATAACAGCAAAACTCATGTTGAATTAGGAGAAAATGATATTCATCAACGCAGGTATTTAGGAAAAGCTTTTTTAAGAGTACCCTATCTCGGTTGGATAAAAGTAACTGCAGTTTGTGGTTATAAAAAACTAAAAGGCATGCCATTTATTGCATGTATGAAGTATTAAGTAATAATAGTAAATAAAAATAAGGACGGTTGATACTAATGTTTTGTAAACAATGCGGATCAATATTAATGCCAACAAAGGTCAAAGATAAAACAGTAATGTTCTGTAAAAAATGCGGCGATTCAGGACAGAAAGCTGATATTAAGCTTAAAGATATCGTAAAACATGACCATGTTAAATCTGCTGGTGTTGTTGAAGAAGAAAAAGAAGCTTATCCGCTGATTGAATTCTCTGGCTGTAAAAAATGCGGGCATAAAAGAGCATATTTCTGGACAGTTCAAACACGGGCATCAGACGAGCCTGAAACAAAATTCTACAAATGCGAGAAATGCAAGAGCGTTACCAGGGATTATAGCTGATTTTTTAAATACATACTTTTGATATGATTTTTTCATACCATAAATAGGAAATTTTATATATCAGTTATGTTTTATAGTTGGGTATGATCCAGATACAAACAAAAGTAGGGGCACGGGGGCAAATTGTTATACCTAAACTGATTAGGGAAAGCCTTGGTATCAATGAAGACCAGACGATTTTTTTAGAAGTAGATAAAAAAGTGCTTAAAATAACCTCAGCTCCAGAACGAGATTTAGTAAAGGCATGGGAAGAAATCGCAAAAAAAGAAGGCGGAAATGTGACAAAGAGCTTTGTGTATGGGGATAAATTATATGAAGGGGAGTTTTAATGTTATACCTTGATGCAAATTTCTTTATTTTTGCGCTTTTTGATATAATGAAAAAAGGTCAGAATGCACGTTCACTGCAGAAAGAGATTATTGACGGGAAGAAAACTGCAGTTACCTCTGTTTTAGCATTAGAGGAAGTAATGTGGGTAATAATTAAAAATAAAAAGAAAGCTTTAATTCGTCAAGTAATTCAAGATATTTATGCTATGCCTAATCTCAGCATAAAAGAAGTTTCACCCATAGTTCCTGTTAAAGCATTGGATTTCATGGAGAAATATAATTTAAAACCTCGAGATTCTTTTCATCTTGCAGTTATGGAACTACTTAATGTAACCTTAATAGTAAGTGATGATGTGGATTTTGATAAAGTTAAAAGCATAAAGCGAATAAAGCTAGAATAGAGGAATCATAATTTCTTTTTGTAGAAAATAGTATCATTATGATGAAAAACTATATAAAAAGTGCTTATCATAAACATCATATGGTTTTAGAACAGCTTTTCAAAGCAAATTGGCTTGAAAAAAGACCCCTCTATGCATTTGTTCTCGGTGTTATCTATGCAAGCATAGGTATTATCAGTGCAAGAATAATCTTTCCTAATAGTTCAAGCATAATGTCAGTAGCTTTTACGGCAATATTACTGATTCCTTCTTTAAATAAGCTCTTAAGTGATGAAGAAAATCGGGAAATCCGGGAGAAAAAACTCTCTTTGAGATTGCTTCTCAAAGATCATGCTGACATATTTGAAATCTATTTTTTCATGTTTATGGGTGTTTTTATCATCTTTGCTGGCATTGCCTTGCTTATGCCAGAAATATATACTTATCAAGCATTTTCATCTCAATTGCAGGCGGCTGGCTACACAGGAAAAGCTTTTGGTTTAGATCCATTTATGATAGAGATTTTTATGAATAATCTCTTAGTGTTATTTGTTTGCTTTATCCTATCTTTAGTCTATGGGGCTGGTTCAGTATTGTTTTTAGCATGGAACGCTTCAGTATGGGGAATTGTGTTTGGGGTTGCATTTAAAACACCAGAAACCTTTTTTATTGAAATAATTCCTATTTTGCCGCATTTGATTGGAGAAACAACAGCATACCTTTCAGCAGCAATTGTTGGCGGTGTTATTTCAAAAGCAGTATTAAGGGAAAAGCTTTTTTCAGAAAAATTCAATCATATTGTGACTGATGCTGGTATATTTCTTGCTATGGCAGTTGTGTTAATATTTGGCGCAGCTCTTATTGAAACAAAAGTGCATACCTACAAGGAAATTATTACGACAGCAACGGTTATAATGATCAGTATTGCAGGTTTGGCAGCTTTTTTTATTCGAGAAAAACGCTTCATTTTGAAGGAAGAAAAAATAGTGAAGAAAAAATTAAAAAAAGTATTTGATTAGTAACCATGAATCTAGAAAAATTGCGAAATGAGCAGGATAAACTTGCAGAGAAGTTGCTCTTAGTTGATAATATCGAATGCAGCTCTCTTATTGGTGCAATAGCAACAATGTATAGTGGTGAAATGATCATCACTGCCATTGTCATTTACGATGCAGCAAAAAAAGTAGTTATTGAGAGAGTTTCAGCTTCACAAGAAGCAGCTTTCAAGCATTCTCCTGAATTTATTTGTTTTAGGGAAGGACCAACCGTGATGATGGCATATGAAAAAGTAACAAAAAAACCGGATTTTTTCTTTATAGAAGGCACAGGAATATTGCATCCTCGGAAAATGGGTACTGCTAGTTATATCGGCTTATTAACTGACACTCCAACCATTGGTGTTTCCTCAAAACAACTTTTTGGTCAAAAAACAGGAGATACTGTTGTTGTGCATAAAGAAGTCGTTGCAAAAATCATCCCAACGAAAGAAAAAGCAAAACCCTTGTATGTTTCACAAGGCAATAAAATCAGCTTAAAAACTGCTGTAGAATTAACAAAACAATATTTACAAGGTCATAAATTGCCAGAACCCTTGTACATTGCTTATAAATATGCTGTTAAAATAAAGCATATTAGATCAACGCAATAATAAATGCCACTAAAAATGCAGGTACAAAAGGCATACCATATTTCACTTCTACTTTTTTTATATTTAGTTTCTTAAGTAAAGCTATTTGTTCTTTGCTCACTCCTAAATCTTTAGGTCCTGCAATATATTTTCCCTTAACTTTAATTTCTTTATTAATCCAATCCCCTTCGGTAAGTTGAGAAAGAGGGATTTCTTTAACCATGCCAAGTTCTTCGATGATTTTAATAAATATAATTAAATAAAATGATACTAATAATAAAAGAACTAAGATTAAAACAAGCAGGCGTAAATAGAACGTTAAGGTAAAGGAATAGCCAATCAAGAGCAGGCTTGCGATAACTAAAATTACCTTTGTTCTTTTAATAGTTGATTGATACAAACGCTTCTTTACTTCTTCAAGAAATTGTTTCTTATGCTGGATTCCTATTACTATACCCCAGATTAATCCATAACCTCCCCCAACAATCAGTACTAATCCTATGAAAAAAAAAAGAAAAGGGATGTTAGTTAACCATGTTTTAATGGATGCTTCTAATCCAACCAATGCTCCAATGCCCATCAGCATCTTAGCATCTCCGCCGCCCCATTGTCCTGTATAAAACATAACTGCTCCAAAAATAAACATAATCAAGAAACCAAGTAAACTATTGAGAAGAATATGCCAATCTTTGCTAATAATTGAAAAAACTATTCCTAATCCAACACCGAGAAAAACAAGACCATAATTGATTACATCAGGCACTTCTCGAGATTTAATATCAGTATACGAGCCGATTGCTAACGCAGCTAGTGCAAGAATAATGATAATTAATTCCATACCATACTAATTATGAATGGATTTAAATAATTTTAGATTAACTGTACGTTCTAAGAAACTATCTTGATAATCCCTCTATCAGCATCAACTTCTACAATCATACCATCCTTAAGAACTTTACTGGCTAATTTAGTGCCTATAACACAAGGTTTGTTCATCTCCCGGGCAACTATCGCTGCATGGCAGGTTATACCGCCTTCATCAGTTACAATAGCCAATGCTTTTTGCATGGCTACAATAAATTCAGGTGTTGTCATGCTGGCAACGAGGATAAAATCATGAGTTTCATTCTGTATGTCTGCTGGATTTTTCAAAATTCTTACTCTCGCTTTAGCGTAGCCTGGACTTGCAGACATGCCTTTGATTTCTTTAACGTCATCAAGCTTGCCTTCAATTTCCTGAACTAATTGTTCTGCTTCTTTCCCATACATCAGCTTAATTGGTTTTCCCTTTTCAACAACCATTATATGGAACTTTTTTCGCTTGCTTATCAAGGCGGTAAAATCTGTTTTGGAAAACAATGCTTGTTCATATTCTTCCTCAAGCAAAAATTTGACATCAAGCATGCTTAGCTTCACGCGTTTCCCTAATTCTTCAAACAAAGGATAGCAAAGATAATAGCCTTTATTGAGAACTCCTCGAACATAATCTTTGTAATAAACACATTCCTGGAGGCATTCCATTAAACGCAGAGCTTCTTTGCTGAGTTTAAGATTCTGCAAAAGGACATATTGTTTTTGTTCAATAAGCTCAGATAGTTCCTGCAAGGTGCTTAACGCTTGTCGTGAATGCACTCGATCTTTCTTCACACGGAGCAATCGATGAAAATAATAATCTAAATCATGCGCTGGTTCATCATAATAACCGCATGGAATCCAGCAATAATTATTCCGATGTTTTGTGAGAAGAGCTAATGATGGTTGAGAGAGTTCATTAAGTTCTTCAAAATTCTGCTCTTTATTTAAAATGTTAAATGCAAGTTCTAAAAAAGCTTCCTCTTCTTCTCCATTAAAACTTTGTTTTGGTGTTGAAGTCAAAACCGTTAATGCATTTTTATATTCAGCCTCATCTTTTATTTTTTCTTTCAGTATTTTCTCAAAAGTAAGAACCCCTTGATGAATAATTATTCTAATCCATGCTGCAAATGAAGCAATTTGCGGATGTAAATCAAGGAATTGTTGATAAAAAGTAAAGAGTTCTGTATCTGAAAGTTTTGCTGGATTTGTTAAATTTGTTAAATAAATAGTTTCAGTGAATTTCTTCCACTGTTCTGCTTTTTTATTAAGGTCATGCACCCAGTTTTCGGTAAAAGAGGAGTCTGCTTTAATGGCTTCAACTAATGCAAGTGATTTTTTATCAGCTCCTTCAACATTCCAATAAAAATTGATATTGCCATTCCTGCTGGTATAAGCACATATTCCCGTAAATTCTGCAAAAGAAGGAGCAAATCCTAATCGTTTAATTATATCCATATTTCTCTGAAATTCCCATTTCCAAGTAACCATCATCAAAATAGGAAGAATTTAGATTAAATATAAATGTTATGTGGAAAAAATCGAAAAATATAAAAGTCAGAGAAAAAGCAATTACCTGTTATAAAGAAGGTAAATGCACCATACGAGAAGGAGCTGAAATTGCAGGAGTACGTTATTTTGAATTTTTTGATATATTAGCTAAAGAGAATTTGATTGGAACTGGATCTGAAAATATGGAAATTATATTCAAGAATTTAGAGGATTAATGAAATTATCTTAACCAATCCGTGATTTGCTCTGACTTCAACCATCATGCCATTTTTCAGAATTTTTGTAGCAATTTTTGTTCCGATAACACAGGGAATATTTAATTCACGACTGATAATTGCAGCATGACAAGTTATTCCTCCTTCATCAGTTACTATTGCTGCTGCTTTTTTCATTGCTGGAATAAATTCAGGTCTTGTCATACTTGCTACAAGAATTTCACCTTGCTCAAACAACGCAATATCTTCTTTTGTTTTACAGATTCTTACTTTTCCTATTGCTTTTCCGGTACTTGCGCTTAAACCATGAAGATCTTCAATCTGGTTATGTTGTTTGCGACATTGCTCCATAAAAAAATTATATTCAGTTTCATCAAATACTTTTGTTTTCATCTGTTTATGGTTATCATCATACCAATGAAATAAGATGAAATGATCGACACGCTTTTTTATTGCTGCTTCATCAAAATGGTGCAATAGTTCAAGAGTTATTTCTGGAGGATGTAAACGTTTGAGCAATTCCAGGGGGATTGCAAAAGTATCTGCAATGAGCTTAAGGGTTTTATGCATATAATAAGCTCCAATAAGAATGAATTTTTTTCTGTCATCCTGCCAATGAAGAATTTCAACAGAAAGATCAAGAAGTTGCTTTGCTTCTTGACTTAGTTTTAATTCTTTTAATTTTTGATCCCGCCGAGTTATATTTTCTTTATAACGCTGTATTTCCTGCGTAATTTGTTGTTGTGGATCAGTTTCTTGTAAAATCATTTCCCGTAATTCTTTAACATAATCTAATGGCTTCAGACTTTCAGCATGATAATAATTAAGCTGATAATAAAAATATGTTTCTGCATGCTGCTCTATTTTTTTCTTCAAAGTTTCAGGAAGTAAAACAAATATTTCTTCTGTTTTTTTAGTTTTAAACAATGAGAGAATCTCATTATTATTAACAATTATATTAAGAATTTTCAAGAGATCAATATGTTCTTCGGTAATAAATGAAGGTCGTATTGGCTGGCTTAATTCATTCATTATTTTTGCAGCGTGTTTTGTATCATTAAGTTGAAGTTCTTTGATTAATAGGCTGAGTATTTCTTTTTCCAAAACATAGGTAATGCCTTCAATAATATGAGCGACTGATAACGCATTATGGTATGCTTCAAAAGCTTGATGATGCAGTCTGATAATATCTTCTTTTGACCATTTTGATGTATTTCTATCATGTAACAAAAGCTGTTGTTTAATTTCTTGATATACTTTTGATGATTGTTCATTGAATTCCTTATCTTTGCCAAGAAGACTAGTAAAATAATTTTCATTTTGACGATAGCGCTTCATGAATTCAGCGCCGATATCTTGAAAATCCTTTTCAAGATAGTGGAATTCAAGATAATCTTTTTTAAAAGCAAGAAGAATCTGTGTATACCCATAACCTAATACTTTATGCATGTCCTCTATTCCGGACATTCCTGCAAGAGAAATATAATTAGCGCAGGCATTAAATCCCTGTATGCTCCATTTCTGATGAGCTAATTCTCGGATATTTATATTCATAATATCAATCGTGATTAATTTAATATCTTAACTATGCCATTATTCGCATCAACTTCAATCATCATACCATCTTTTAACACTTCAGTTGCAATCTTTGTGCCGATAATGCAGGGAATATTAATCTCCCTGCTGACAATTGCTGCATGACAGGTAATTCCGCCCTCGTTAGTAACAATGGCTGCTGCTTTTTTCATGCCAGTAATATAATCTGGTCTTGTCATAACTGCTACAAGAATATCTCCTTTTTCAATTTTGTGAACTTCTGTTGCGCTTTTAACAATTTTAACCATACCGTTAACTTTTCCTGAATTAGCGCAGAGCCCTTTAAATGAGGTAATTTTGGAGTAATCTTGTTTTTTAAGAATAATATTTTTTAATTCTTCAAGTTGTTTTTTATCAGTAATACATTCAAATTGATCTGGATTCCAATAATATGCGCATTCTTTAATTCTTGCATTAAGTTGATCGTGTGTGTAATGCGTTTTTCCTTCCAGCATTGATAAAATTTCTGGAGGAGTTGTATACTTTAATTGATGAAGGGTAAATCCTTTTCGCTTTGCAATCTCTTCCAAAAGCTTGCATCCATAATGAATATACCAATACGTCGATTTTTTTCGTTCATCCTGCCACCAAGTAAAGTCATCTGATATGGTAAGCAAACTAATAATGTAAGGTGATAACGGTAGTTCTTTAATTAATTTAGTTTTTGCTTCTTTATTTTTTATTGGCGTTCTTTCAAGCTTATCAATGTGCTGTTGTAAATCTTCCTTTGTCTTGTGGTCGTTCAATAGATGGTTAATCTCTTTTTCAAAATAAGCTTGATCTAAATAATGCGCTTGAACATAATTATTTTTACTCCAGAAATAGCGCTCTTGATGATCTTTAAGGCAATCAGCATATTGTTGATGGTCTTTTTTAAGAAATGCTATTTTTAACAAGCTTACTTCAGCTTCATTGATAAAAGATTGTTTTGTTGGCGCTGTTAAGATAGGAAAGAGTTTAGTGAATTCTTTTTCTCTGCCTTTAATCTTAAGAAAATCTTGAATCTGCTCTGCAACAAAAGTATCTGAACCTAGTGCAAAACCGTCTATAATTGAACTTGAGGTTTCTCGCTTTATTGTTTGCTGGCAGAATATTTTGAATAACTCAAACAATTCTTTGTCTGACAATATATTCACCTCAAGGCGATCTATGCTCTTACAAATCTCATAAAATTTGTTGTCATCTTCATACCATGCTGCAATTAATTGTTTGCTTAAATAAGGATTTTGCTGCAATTCTTCGAGCATTTCTTTGGCAATTTTATTGATAGAAAGCATGTCGATATACCAATCTGCCCGATCATTATGGTAAAAGCATACCTTATGCTGAAATATCCAACCATGTTTTCGCTGTTCATTAGTTGATTCTGCTTCTGAAATAACATGGAGGAAAAAAGGACAGCCATCAAAACGCTGATGATACCACTGAATGTTATTAATATTTCTTTTATTTTTTTCCAATGAGCCTTGAGTGTATTCCATGTTATTATCATTGTTGTTGAAGTTTTCTAATTATAACGATTGAAGATTCACTCTCTCAACTACTGAAGCATATGTTTCTGGATGGTGACCTAGTTGTTGTGCAGCAAGCATCGCTGCTTTAAGATTTGCAGGTTTATCTTCATAAATCCTCACTATTGGTGTTTGCGCTGTAATCCCAGCATTGACATACGCTGTTAACCATGTTTGTGGATCTGATTTTGAAAGTGGTTGTTGATATTCTGGAAGCGTCAGTGTTGTTCCATCTCGCATCAGGTTTCTATTTGGACGAACTGCATTGACAACAATTAATCTTCCAGATTGAACAAATTCTCCATATACTCTATCACCTAACAAGTATCTGACTATTGCTGAAGATTGTTCTGTTTTTGAAGAAGAAATAACTGCAACGCAGCCAAGATGACGAGTTCCATCAACTGCACGATCTTCTAATGCATGCTGATAAACTTCTTTGGCGCCAGCTATGGGAACAACAAAGGTTGCATTGGCAGCATGTAAATTAATTTTATCTCTTCTTCCAGTTTCTAACGCAGTTAATTGTTCTAAACCAGAAAGAACAAAATGTGATTCTGCTTCTAATTCATCATCAGGTGTTAAGTCACCGATCTCTTTGTTATGCATCTTTGCCCATTCTTGATATTGATCTTGAACAGCTAACTGAGATTTCCCTAATGCAAGCCTAAATCCTGGACTATTATGGGGATCAATCATTTGTCCTTTTGAAATAACCTTGCCTGTATACCAAGGAACATAAGAAGCACGCACATAAACAACACTAGTATTATGTATATCAAAAATAGTCCAAACTTTTCTTACTGCAGTTGCTTGCCCCATAGTTACTCCTGATTGATAAAGTCAATCACCTGTATTTAAATAGATGTTGTATATATACATACAACTAAGGAGAGTTATTCAACTATGCACTTAAGAATGTCAATGCAACCACAATACTATGATAAGCACCATGAGTACAACCCACCAAATAGTACTATAAGATAGTGTGGTTTGTGGTGGAGTTGGCTTATTTTGTTCATAATGCATAACATATGACGCTTGTTCCATAATAATCACCAATCCTTATGGAAGGGAGAGAATTATTTAATAAATTGTAGTATTGTTATATACAACAATATTTTAAGAAGAATTGTGTACTAAGATCCTGCATTTAAGAGAAAGATTTAAATATTTAACAATATTAAATAATGTTAAATGGAACAAATCATAGTTGACTCATGCACTATTATCTTATTAGCAAAAGCAACAGTACTAGAGACATTCGTTGAAAACTACTATGTTTATATTACTCAAGCAATATACGATGAAGTAATGATGGGTAAAGTTAAAAAACGCTATGATGCATTATTATTTGAAAAATTATACCACCAGGGAAAAGTGACTATTATCGATTATAAAAAAAGGATCATGGTTAAACTTAAATATGACTTTAACATGGATAATGGAGAAGCATCTATTTTAGCAGTTGCAATTGATAAAAAAGAATTTGCTCTTGCAACAGATAGTAAACAAGCTCGAAAATGTGCTGTACTTTATAGTTTACCTATGTTTAGCAGTTTTTCAATTATCACTCACCTTTATAAAAGCAAAAAGATTACCTTGAAAAAAGCATTGGGGAGCATTTCAGTCTTAAAAAAAGAAGGATGGTTTAACCATTATCTGATTGAAAAAATAAAGGAGGATTTACAGCATGACTAAAGTAATATTTTTAGGCGCACGATTAGAACAAGATATAGTTGAGATGGTGGAAAAAACAGCTCATGAAGAACAGGTAGATAAAACAAGAGCATTAAAAGAGTTGATACAGCTTGGAAGAAAACAATATCTTCTAAAAAAATATTTAGATATGTACAAGGATGGAAAATGCTCATTAGATTACGCTGCAAATAAAGTAGGATTGACTGTTGGTGAAATAATGGAAGAAGCTGCAAAAGAAGGTATAGACTCTAGTGAAACAATAGAAGAATACAAACAAGGTTTGCAAGTTCTTTTACAAGTAAAAAAGAGACATGATAAATGTATACTTAGGTGATTCCATGAAAGACATTGTTGCTTTAATGTTTGCAAAGGCAAAAAAGAAAAAAGCCAAAATTGTGGTTTGCGAAGGATGGGATGAACGTGTTCTTGAAGCTGCCCATAATTTAGTTAAAAATAATGTCTGTTCATTAGTATTATTAGGAACTCCTGATCAAATTAAAAAAAAATCCAAAGAAAAAGGCTTTGACCTTGGAAAAACAGAGATTATCGATTATAAACATTCTCCGCTTAAAAAAGAATTTATCCAAAAGCTGTATCTATTAAGACAGCATAAAGGCATGACATTGGAAGAAGCTGCGCAGCTTTTGGAAGATGAAAATTATTTTGGCTGCATGTATGCCTACTGCGGCTATGCTGACGCTGTTGCAGGATCCTGTATTTGTTCAACAGCTGCATTAATGAGTCCAGTTATGAGAATCCTCAGAAAAAAAGATGCTTTAGTCAGTGAAGTTTCTTTTATGAAGGATAATAAAAATGATCGTGTTTTATTTATTACTGACTGCAGCTTAAATCCAAATCCAACGGTTGAAGAATTAGCTGTTATTGCTGAAAATGGAGCAAAGATTGCTGAGATGTTTGACTTTGAACCAAAAGTTGCCTTGCTTTCCTTTTCAACCTATGGCAGTGGAGGAGCAGATAAGCCAGAAGTTAAGTTTGTCAAAGATGCTGTTGCCTTGGTCAAAAGCAGGAACAAGTTTTTAGTCGACGGAGAAATGCAGGGTGATGCTGCGGTCAATCCAAAATCTGCTGCAAGAAAATGTCCAACATCACCGTTAAAAGGAGAGGCAAATGTATTAGTATTTCCTAATTTGCAGGTTGCGAATATAGTTGTGCACTTATTGATACAATTAAGCACCTGTGAAATGATTGGCACTATATTAAGCGGATTGCAGAAACCAGTGAGTATTTTAGGGAGAAGTGCAACAGCAAAAATGATCGAAGAGCATATTGCATGCTGCGCAATGCAGGTACAGAAATAATTACGATAATAATAATAATAATAATAAAATTTTTCGAAGAAAAAGACATATCCTGAGAGGTGTTTATCTTGGACGTGACATTCACTATGATCAGCTTTACCGTAGTTACTTTTCTCTCTTTATTTCTTATATCATTATTTCAGAAAAACTCATCTGGAAAAAAAGCTGAAGAACAATTAGATAAAATTGTCCAAGAAGCAATGGCAAATCCAGGTGAAAATAAAGAAGGACAAGCTGATGCAGCAGATTATGAAATTCGAAAGAGAAATCTTGAAGCTCGTGGAGCATTGTCGCCAAAATATACTGGATGGCGTGTTGGTCAAATTAAGAAACAAGAGGAAGATATTACCAACAGAATGCCTGAAGAGATAAAAGGATGGGATAAATGGAAAAATAGATTTAGAAATTTAACAAGAAATGTTCCGAGAAATATGTATGAAAACACAGTTGGAAATGTTTTATCCGGCGTTGAAAACTGGAGAACTAAGCGTGATTTAAAAAAAAATCCGAATAAAGAGATACTGCATCTTGGACATGGTTATTTTCAGAATCGAGGCTCAATGAGACAATTAGCGCGGCAAGCGCGAAAAAGAGGCTATGCCCCTCATCTTATTAAATTTAACCATGAACATGAAACTCGAGACCAAAATAGGGATAAATTTTATCAGCAAGTTGACACGTTATACAAAAAAACAGGATTAACAGGAAAACAAAGAGAGAACAGAGATCATTTTCTGGGTCATAGCGAAGGAGCCAATGTTGCAATCTATGCAGCGCAGGATCCACGAAGAAAGCAGTATGGGATTGGAAAATTCTATGCTGTCGAACCAAGTCCTTCTGGTATGGAGCTTTCAAATCTTGATCAGAAAGCTGCAGAGTATGTTGCCAAAGCAGCTGGTGTAAAACTGGATAAAGATGATGTAACAAGCCCTAAAGCAAGAAGAGATATTATCAAACTTTACGCCACACAGCCTTATGGAGATGCAGAAGTTCATGTCATTGCAGGAGAAAAATCTGGATTAGTACCTCCTAAAAAAACTGTTTATCAGCATGCAAACACACATAACATACTTCATCATAAAGACGCCACACACTTTGGAGATTCAGGACAGCATAAAGTCATTAATGAGATGATGCTTGATGTTGTTGATGGATCTAAAAAGATACGTAAACATCCTGAATCAAATTATGGCCGCATTGAAAAACAGTATGAGCAACAATATAGAAAAGCTGCATAAACTAATTTAATATAATCTTTCTTATCTCAGTTATATTATTAAAATCTTTATCTTTAGTAACAAGAATTAAGCCATTCTCAATTGCTAATGCCGCAATAAGCGAATCAGAAAGTGATAATGGAATCCCTTTTTGATCATATTTATATTTTAATTCAGCAAGTATTGGGGCAGTTTTTGTTGATGTCTGCAATACGGTGAATTGTTTAACAAACTCTAAACATTTCTGCTGATTTGTTTTATTTTTCTCTTTTGATCCAAGAAGGATTTCAAATAACGTAATAAACGCAATCTTTGGAGTGTCAGGATAATTCTTGCATAATTCAGATAATCTTTCTAATGTTGATTTTCTTTTTCTTTCTAAATCAATAAGTATTGATGTATCCAGTATAAGTGTCATACTCTAAAACCATATTCTTTTCTTACTTTTAATAATTTCTTCTCCATAGTATCAGCTTCTTTATCAGAGATGAGTTTTTCACCATTGAGGATATTTTCCCATACATTTTCAGTTTTCTTTTCATAAATGTCAACCATAGCATGTATCAATTTCCCCATAGGTGTTCTATTTTTTATTGATAACTTTCTCAATCTATACCACGTTTCTTCATCAACATCTTTAATAGTTTTAATTGCCATAATGGTATTAAAGTAATACTAGTATTTAAATATTACTAAATGGTAGTAGTATACTTCAATACAAAACTTTAAATAAAACAATTATTCTAATAATGTTATGTTGTCAAAAGAAGAAATCACGCAATTATTGCTTGAGATTGGTTTTAGCATTAATGAGGCAAAAGTATATCTGGGATTATTAAAATTGGGTTCTGGCAGTGTCAGTGATCTGGCAAAGAAAGTAGACGTCCATAGAGTTAATATTTACGATGCTTTGGAGCGATTGCGGGAAAAAGGATTAGTAAGCAATGTCACAAGAAAAGAAAAAAATATATTTCAAGCAGCATCACCCGAATCATTGCAGGATATTATTCAGAAAAAACAGGAAAAGCTTGATCTTATCAACAAGCATCTGCCTGAATTAATGAAACAATATAATGCTGCTGAAGAAAAACAGACGGTAACCTATTACAAAGGGAGGCAGGGTGTTATTAATGCTCTGACAAAATTCTTTGCCAACAAAAAACCAATTTATTGCTTTGGCAGCACTGGTTCAACAAGAAAATATTTACAACATCATTTTGAAAAATTCAGAAGGTATATCGTTGGAAACAATATACCTAACAAAATGATTTATCATGAAGGCAAACGAGGATCAGATGTTGGGTTTAGCAATGGTGAAGTACGATTTGTTCCTGATAAATATGCCAGTCCTGTTGTTATTGATATTAATGAAGCTTATGTTTTGATGATCCATGTAGAAGATGATGATATTGAAGCGATTATGATTGAAAACAAGCAGATAGCATTTGCGTATATGCAGTATTTCAACTTCTTTTGGAAGATGGCAAAGCCTTAGCTAGTACTTTCACCACTTGATTATGGCAATTCTAATAGTAATAATAACATTTATAAATAAACCCAAAAATGTATAGTTATGGAAGTTAAAGTATTAGAGAATACCAAACACAAACTTGTTGTTGATTTTCCTGGTGCAGAAACACATACCTTATTTAATCTTCTAGCGCATCAATTACGTGATGATAAAGAAGTTAAAGTAGGAGGATACTATATTGAGCATCCTTTACTCAATGTTCCTCGTTTAGTGGTTGAGACTAAAGGAAAATCACCAGTTAAAGCAGTTGAAGATTCACTTAAAGCCATTCATAAATTAAATGATACGTTCTTAAAAGCTGTTGAAAAAGCAATTAAATAAAAAACTTATTTCCCGAATCTTCTTTCTCGTTCTGTGAACTTCTTAATGATTGAAGTAAATTCCTGTTTTGAAAATTCCGGCCAGAAACTGTCAATAAAAAAGAGTTCAGTATAACTGCACTGCCATAATAAGAAATTAGAAAGCCGTTTTTCTCCTCCAGTGCGAATTAAAATATCAGGTGCATGAGAAAGATATAAAGCAGGGTTAATGGTCTCTTCTGTAATTTGTTCTGAAGAAAGAGTTTTGTTTTCAACCTTTTTCGCTAATGCTTGGAATGCATCAACAAGTTCCTCTCGACTTCCATAACCCATAGCAAAATTAAGAATATGTTGAGAATAGTTTTTTGTTTTCTCTTCCACTTGATTCATTTTTTCCTGGATGTCGCTTGGAAATAATTGCTTTCTTCCGATAATATTTACTTTAATTTTATCTTCATCAAAGATTTTATCTTTGAAAAACGCATCAAAATATTCTCTAAACAAATTCATTAAGTAATCTACTTCGTCTTTTATTCTTGAAAAGTTTTGTATAGAAAAAGTGTACAAAGTTAGCTCTTTGATGTTGTATTCCTTGCACCATGCAAGAACTTCTTTCAGTTTTTCAGCGCCTTTACGATGGCCTTCAAGTAATAAAAGTTTATTCTTCTTAGCATATCTTCGATTGCCATCCATAATAATAGCAATATGTTTTGGCATTAAAGTCATTATGTAATCGAATAGGATATAATTTATAAAAGTTTGTACTACTACGGCTCTGTCCCAAATGTAGTTTTTGGTGCCATGCTTGTGATTATCCTACAAATAAATAATCGAGAAAAAAGGGAATTCCAATGGGAATTTTTTCGTTCTTATCAACAAGTGGGATAATCACGGCACCAAAACCGAGGCGTTAGCCGAGATTTGGGACAGAGCCTACTACTACTTTAAAATATTCCTATTTTGCTGAACAGTTTTCTTTAATATAATAGGGAATATCAGTGTGGTAAATATGGTCATGGCAACAATGGCAGAATAAATCTTTATAGAAATAATGCCGCTCGAACGGGCAATTTCTGCAATAATTAATTCCACTGCGCCGCGGGAATTCATTCCCCAACCAATAAGATGTGTTTGCTTTAAAGAAAGATCAGTCAATGGTGTAACTGCCATGGCGCCAAGCACTTTTCCGATAGTGGCAACAAGAATAACTAAGATAACAAACCAGCTATTTTGAAGAATTGCTGTATAATCAAAATGCAA
Source organism: Candidatus Woesearchaeota archaeon (assembly GCA_016192995.1). Classification (NCBI taxonomy): domain Archaea; kingdom Nanobdellati; phylum Candidatus Woesearchaeota; species Candidatus Woesearchaeota archaeon. The sequence goes on along the minus strand of JACPTB010000005.1, from coordinate 158,978 downwards.
CCCTATATTTAAGAAGAAGAATGGAATTACTAACGCAAAGGTAAGTATTTTTAATTCATTAACAATGGTGTGCTCTTCTTTTTTATCTTTATCTGCAATTTGGATGATAATTCCTGCAATAAATGCACCTATAATAGGACCTAAACCAAATTGTTCTGAAACCAAGGCAATAATTAATCCAATAACCAATACCGTTGAAAATACCGCAACAGGGTTATGTTCTTTATGAATTAAGCGCAAGAGCTTAGGAAGGTAAAGGTACGTGGCTACTACTATAACTATAAAAAATATCAGCTTTAAAGGAAAAACACTTACCTCCTGAGCAGTGCCATTTGCTAACAACAATACTAAGGCAAGGAAACCAATTTCAAAAATATCATCAAGGATTCCTGCTTCAACCATAATAGTTCCAACTCTTGTACGCAATGCTTTCATCTCCAGCAGGACAATTAATTTTGTGCCTTCTGCAGTTAATGCAAGCGATGCTCCGACAACAACAGCGATAATATTTGAGAATCCTAATAGTTTCATGAGAACAACGCCAAGAAGAAAAGGCAATAACGCGCAAGAAACAGCTATGATTACTGAATCTTTTTCTGATTTTTTGAATTTTTTTAAGTCAATTTCCATCCCAGCAAGAAGGAGCAAAAACACAATTCCCATATCTGACAGAAATTTGATGTCTAAAAGGAAATCCTGCGTTAAAAAAGCTTTGAACAAGGGAAATGAAAATAATATCCCTGTTACTAACTGCCCTATAACACGCGGATATTTCAAGCGATAAAAAAGTTCAGACATAATTAAAGAAACTGTTAGGACAATAACAATAAGGGTAAGTGAGGATTGAGGCATATTGTTTTTTGGAAGTTATTATTTATAAATCTTTAGCGCAGGATTTAAAGGAGGGTTGTCTTTTAGTTTGATAGTTACATTATCTTTTATTTTTATTCCACTATCATCATCACTTTTCGTTTTTTTAACCAATTTAGTTACTTTATCTACGTGTCTCACTGCTTTAAAAATAAGTCCTGAGATTGGGCGTACTGCAACCAATTCTACGAATAATTCATGATCTTTTTTTCCATCAGATGTTTGATGCAATTCTCTAAACATAGGCAAGTATATAACAATCGCTATAACCCTTAGCGCTGCAGAAATAAGGAAAACTAACTGCAGGTTTGAAGCTTGAAAACTGAGAGGAGGGAGGTAATTTGCCAAGAAACCGCCTAATATTGAACCAACAAATACCATCCCATTTCGCATGCTATTAGCATAGGCAACACCTCGAGATCTGATTTTTGGTGAGATGGAGTCATAAATATAATTTGATTCTGCTAGTTGGAATCCTGCCCATGAAATACCGCTTAGAATCTGAATGCCAATAATCAGATACCAATTTGAGGTAAATGCCCATCCTAATGGTATCAACGGAATCAACCAGCTTGTAATTCCTGCAATCCGTTTATGGCCATATTTATCACTATATTTTCCCCAATAATGCATCGACATGAACGAAGCTATAGTTGACGCTGCGGTAATAAGGGTATATTGAAGGTAAGAAAATCCTAAATCTCTCAAAATAAACGCTGAGAAAAAAGGAGAAGCTATGTTTACGGTAAATCTCAGAAAAGAAGTAGCAACGACAAATTTCCCGTAATTAGTTTCCTTTAAGCTTTTAATAAATTGCCTGACCGTAAAATGCTTTTGTTCTTCAGGAGCAAATGTTGGTTCAATAATTTTTTTCATGTAATAGTATGAAAAAAGCCTTGCTATGCATGCTACGGTAAACAAAATGCCAAACCCTATCCATACATTGATATCTTCAAATATAAATAAAATAATACCTCCGATAATCTCAGCAACAAATGCTACGCCTCCAATCACTTTATTTCTCAATCCAAAATATCTGCCGCGAAAATCACTTGAAACAATATCAGTCATCATACTGCTCCAAATAGATTGATGCAATGCTCCAAGAAGATTAAAAAGAATAAGAAACGTTATCAAGAACATAAAACTATATTCTTTGAAGATTAAAGGAAGTACAAATAAGGGCAGCCAAGTGAATGCTTGAAGAAAAACCGTTATGACAATTATTTTTTTTCTGCTATGAAAGTATTCTGCAAGTTTTATCCCTAAGTGTTGAAAAGAGTTTGTAAGCAACCCAGGCAATGAATTAAGCAATGATAATTGAGTATTTGATGCTTGGAGAGCAATGGCAAATGCAGAAACATAGTTCTGTCCAAAGCTGCTCATAACTGAAAACGCAGATCCTTCTTTAATTGCATTATTCATGCTTTCTTTGTTCAGCTTTTCTTGAATTCTTTGATTAGCAAGCTTGATTTTAGCCTTGGTATCTTGATCAGGCTTCTGTACTTCACCAGATTTCTGTAGATCGTAATCTTCTTCCATATGCTTTTTGATATAATAAAATATTTAAAACATTTCCTATTTTTACCTGAACAAGGGCTCATGGTCTAGCGGCTATGACATCTCGTTGACGTATTAATAAGGTTTTAATCTCTTTATTAACTCAAATTCGAGAAGATCGCCAGTTCAAATCTGGCTGGGCCCAGTTATTTCATTAATTTTATAAATACTTAATTTAAAAAGAAGCTATGCTTGAATATTTCCTTTTTATCATTGGTTTTGTATTTCTCGTCAAAGGAGCTGATCTATTAGTTGATGGATCTGCAGCTTTGGCAGAGAAGTTTGGTGTTTCAAGTTTAGTCATTGGGTTAACAATTGTAGCATTCGGCACCTCTGCGCCTGAACTTATTGTTAATGTTATTGCTGCTCTCAATGGAGCATCTGATATTGCATTAGGAAATATTATTGGAAGTAATGTTGTTAATATTCTTATAGGGTTAGGACTCGCGAGCATAATTACCGAAATCCGTGTAAAACATACGTTAACTTGGAGGGAAATTCCGTTTGGTATATTATCATGTTTAGTTCTTCTCGTGTTATCTAACAAATATCTTATTTTAGGTAAACCACTGTTTACTCTGCATAGAGTAGATGGAATCATCTTTTTACTATTCTTTTCAATATTCCTCTATTATTTGTATTATTCTTCAAAGCTTGAAAGAAATAAAGACAACAGCGACATTAAAATATTGTCTAATTTAAAAATGACAGCTTATATTATTCTTGGCTTTGCAGGATTATTGTATGGCGGAGAATTAGTAGTAAAAAGTGCAGTTTCCATTGCCAAAGTACTTGGGATTAGTGAGTTTCTCATATCTGCAACTATTATTGCTGTTGGCACTTCTTTGCCTGAATTAGTAACCAGTATTGTTGCAATGTTTAAAAAAAATGCTGATCTTGCCCTCGGCACCATTATAGGAAGCAATATATTTAATGTATTCTTTATTCTTGGGATAACTGCATTAATCGCGCCAATTAATGTTCCTTCATTTGTCAACTTTGATTTAATCATGCTTTTAATAACAACGTTGTTGTTGTTTATATTCATGTTTATGGGAGAAAAACATCGCTTAGAAAGATGGCAGGGTATTTGTTTTGTTCTGATGTATATTATTTATATTTATATTATTGTAATGCGGGGATGAATCCTCGCATCTCTAACAAGTCTTATCCTTCACCTTACTTCCTACAATCATTGCAGCACCGATAAGAACAATATTTTTTACAATATATTGCCCATGAATAGTTAAAGCAAAAGGATTATTGTTTTGGTAAACAATCTCTGGAAGTAATATTAATGGCAAGAATGTGCCTGCCATTTGTACAGCCATTAATAACAATCCTAATCTGTTCAACGGTTTGAAAAGAAGGCAAAGTCCGATAACAACTTCCCACCATCCAAGAAATGGGACAAACCATATTGGATCAAACCAATACACTGTTTGAGTAACTAATTCATCTGCTGGGGATAGATGAATCACTTTTAATAATCCAAACCAGATAAAGATAATGGCTAAAGCATAGCGTAAAAAACGTGGTCCGTAGCATTTTAACCATGAAATTATAGTTATATCCAGTCTTTTAAAAGTAGCATCCATTATTGACCTCACTAATTCTACTTAACCTGCGTCTTCAATAAATCTCCTACCTCTGGCGCCTTGAGCTTCATAACTTGTAGAATGCCCTAATTTCATTTGAATAGTACCATAATCTGGTGGCGCATCTCCCTTAGTGCTTTGACCGCGGAAAATTAGCCACATAAAGTCAACGCTTCCTTGCGATTCTTCAATAGGACCATCAGACCATCCTGGAACCCAATTCTTGAATACTATTTTGCTTGTTGGACCATAGGATTGAAGACTCCACTTTTTCCAATCTTCTGGTTCTATAAGCTTAATTTCCCAAGTACCTTTAGAATTACCCCATTCCCATGTTCCATCAGACTTAAGTTCAAATCTTCTTGATAAAGGAGGCGAAATACTATTCCCACCTTTATCATAAAAGATTGCTTGAGAATAAATCCGCCACGAACCTGCAAGATTCTGATTTGTTAAGGTACCTTTTTGAGGAGGAGAAGGTGTAGGTATTAGTGGAGGTTGAGGTGGCTGAGGTTGTGTAGGTGGTGGTGATGGTGGCTGCAGGTTTTCCTGAACAATATCAAATTTAACCTTTTTATTTCCATCCATTACAAAAGTGTTTTGCAAAACAACATTTTCATCTTTTCCATATTGAGCACTGCATTGGTTAGGACAGTTTATTTTTCCGTCCGAACTCTTAATCTGTCCTGTACTTGGTTTTTCTACAGTTAGAGTATATTTAGGTGCAGTACTTGGTGGTGTTGGTGGGATTGGTTTAGGTGTTTCAATAGGTTTTCTCAGCTTTGCCGCTAAAGTGCTGCAATCCTTTTGAACACCTTTGTCAATAAATCCTGATTGACAAGGATTTTGCAAAGCATATTCTGCATTATACCGAGGATCTAAACAGCAATGCAGTTGTGATTTTTCTGAGGGAGGAGTTTGTATAGGTGCAACAGGTTCTTGGATGGGATCTCCACTAATTGGATAAAGTGGTGTTTCAGAAGGTGGTGCTGGTTTTGGTTCAGATTGACCACCAAAATTAGCAATAACAGTGGTATCAGCATCAAGCGTGATGGTACAAGTCATTTCAGTTCCTGAACATGCTCCTCCCCAACTAACAAATTGATCGCTTTGCGGTTTTGCGGTCAGTCTCATTACAGTTCCTGGTGAATAAGCTTCACTGCAAGCTGCACCACAAATAATTCCAGAAGGGCTTGAAGAAACATAACCTTTGCCTGTTGTTGAAACGGTTAATATAACTTGTCCTCCTTCAAAAACAAGATTTCCTGTTAATGGAGTTATGCCTATTTTAGCTGCATCTTCAGAGAAATAAGCTCCTCTACCATAAACATTATTCTTGAACACATCACTAAGGGCTGACAGCAGTCCTACCAATACAACCATGATAACAATTGCTAGAAGTATAGATGAGTGGTTTTTTGCACGTTTCATAATATCACCTTTTTTAACAATGTTTAAGATATTCGTTTTCTTACTAATTAACTTTATAAATATTGTGGCATAGCTTGTTTTAATGGATCAATCACTCGAAACACTTGATATTACTGTATTAGAAGATGATTATGAATGGATTGCTAATCTACGTAGAATCTTTGATGGTGAAACTAACATAAAGTATCAGATAGCTAAGAATTATGCTGAATTTCTAGAGCTTCTTAGCACATATCGTGCAGATCATTACCTCATTGATGGTAGTTTTCCACTTGATTCAACGAGAGATAATTACCAATACTTTATTCCCGCTACTAGACATCTTAAACAAGTACATCCAGAAGCAAAAGTTTATTATATTGGCGCCGATAATTTGTCAAAGGATGTTATAGATGAATATGGTGTTATTGTCGTTACAAAATTTGGACTCTACAATTTGGCTAAGAAGTTAGTTGATGATGTTAAAAGGGAGAAACTCCAAAAAGAATAAAAATAAACTAGGTGAATAGTTATGGAATTAAAATCTGAAGTTAAACAGCATCGTAAACAAGAGCATCACGTTGATCCTTTATTTCTCAACAGATGGTCACCGCGAGCTATGAATGGGGAACATATTACTGATGCAGAATTAATGAGATTATTCGAAGCTGCAAGATGGGCGCCAAGCTCATATAATAATCAGCCATGGAGATTTGTCTATGCTCAAAAAGGAACTCATTACTGGCAGAAATTTTTTGATTTACTTGTTGAGTTTAACCAACAATGGTGCAAGAACGCTGCAGTGTTAGTTGTTGTTATTTCAAGGAAAACATTTGAGCATAACGGACAACCTTCGATTACTCATTCATTTGATACTGGCGCTGCGTGGGAGAATCTGGCCTTAGAAGGCAGCCTAATGAATTTAGTAGTCCATGGTATGCAGGGATTTGATTATGATAAAGCAAAAAAAGTGTTTGATTTATCTGATGATTACAACGTAGAAATGATGTTTGCTGTTGGCAAGCCAGGCAAAAAAGAAGATTTACCTAAAGAGATACAGGAACGGGAAATACCATCCGACAGAAAACCCTTGAATGAGATCATATTTGAAGGAGAATTTATGGGGAAATAAAATTATTTCTTATTTAAGAAAATAGAAAAAGAAGCGTTTATGCCATCATTATACTGTTAAAATCACTTTTTTAAGATTTGTTATTTGCTGAAAATCTTTATCTAAGGTTACTAATTCCATATCTGATTCTATGGCTAACGCAGCTATCATAACATCGAATGGAGGGATAGGCTTTCCTTTTTCTTGAAGATCATACATAATTTTACAAAAAAGTATACCGGTCATCTTACTTGTGTTTAGCAGAAGATACTGATCTAATTTATTAAGACACTCAGCTCTATGTTTATAATTCCGTTTCATAACTCCAAAATAATATTCTGCATAGGTGAAGATAGTAATAAAAAATCGGTCGTTATCATTTTTTTTCAAGGCAGCTACATGATTAATAATTTTCTGATTCCCGCACTCAAGTTCAATGAGAATACTAGTATCAAGAATAAGACTCATATTAATACCTTAATTTAAATCCTTCACGTACTTCTTTTTTAATTTTTTTATAGTCTTCGCTTGTAAAAAGTCCTTTTAAGGGTTTTGGTCCATAAAGGATTTGATGCCAATTACTTTTCAAAGGCTTGGTATCTTTATTCACAACTTCTTTAAAATAATCACCTAATTTCATGCCGTTTTCTGCAGCATGAGCTTTGAATTTACGCCAAGCTTCTTCATCTACATTTTTAAGACAAACGTCCATGATTTTCACCTACAAGTAAGATAGGTTATACTTATTTATAAAAGTTATCTTTTTATAACTTGTTAGACATTTCTAAATTATTGAGGAGAACTAACCGAGCGATATATTGTTTTTTATAGAGAAAAAGAGTTTGCCAAAGCAATTTTTTCTTCACGAGTTAATCTATGCTTTCCTTCTTGTTCTCTGAGTTTATCTACCCAATATAATCGTTCAAGAAGAGCAGCATAAAGTTTAAAATCAGCTTTAAATATACCTGATGTAATAGGTGTATAATCAACAAAAAATTCAATATAACCTCGTGTTCGCGCTGCTTCATGTGCATTAAGCATAATCCTTTGGAAAGTGCCTCGCGCTTTTAATGCTGTTGGATAGTCATTTGCTAGGTTTTGTGATGGATAACAAGCTCTGAAAATGGCAACCTGTCTTTGCATAAGCTTTGGTGTTATGTATAATGGCTCTTGCGGTTCAAATCCTAATTCTCTACCAAGTAAACTACCCCATACAGGATATCCTCGTACATTTTTATATGCTGTTGCCTTTGCTGCAGTAACAACTGCTTCAGCAACTAAAAGATGTGTAGAATGATCATCATAAGGAGAATGTGTGAGAATCTCTGTTGGTTGCACTTTATTAAAAACTATTTCCATAGCACGCTTAAATTCATGAAATGTTGTTGTATTTTTAAGATAAGAACTTGGGCAATTTAAAAGCAGGAGAAAATCAATGCCAACTTCTTTTGCTGCTTTAATTGATTCAGAATTTCTCATTGCTCTGATCTCATCTTTTGTCATTGATACTTCACTATCAGTAACATTCATTCCTACACCATCTGTGGCGATAACAGTACCAACTTTTTTACCTTTCCTAATTCCCTCTAATTGATAAAAAAAGGTAAATGCTTCATCATCCTGATGTGCACCAGTAACAAGAAGATCTAAAGGGGGTAGTACTAAATCATCTAAACAAGCAGTTTCTGTTTGTTCATATTGATCATTAATTCTTTGAAGTAATATCATGATAAGTGGAATAGTTATTAAGTTAAAAAGTTAATTGTCTTTTACTAAATAATAAAACATATAAACCACATTCTATTCTTTTATTCTACATGACTAACGATAAGAATGATAGGTTAGAAGTAGTTATAATAGGTGCAGGAGACCGAGGTAAAGATACTTATGGTGCTTATGCAAGTGAAGAAGGATCCCCTATTAAAGTGGTTGGTGTTGTTGACCCTGAAACTGCAAAACTGGAAGAGATGGGACAGAGACACAATATTCCACCAGAACGATTATTCAAAACCTTAGATGATTTTTTAGACTCAACAAGATTCTGCGATAACGCGATAAACGCAACTCCTGATAGATTTCATCATGATACCACAATAAGCTTATTACGGAAAGGTTATAATATATTACTGGAAAAACCAATAGCAAATAATCCACAAGACTGTAGTGCTATTGTTGATGAACAAAAGAAAGCAGGAAAAGTATTATCTGTTGCTCATGTCTTAAGATATGCACCATTTTTTAAAGAGATAAAGAAGATCATTGATAGAGGTGATCTTGGAAAGCTACTTCATATTAATCTTACTGAACATGTTGGATACTGGCATTTTGCCCATAGTTATGTCAGAGGCAACTGGCACAAAGAGGAAACAAGTGGACCTGTTATCTTGACAAAAAGCTGCCATGATTTGGACATGCTCTGCTGGCTGATTGGTGGAAAAGTTTCATCTCTGAGTTCATATGGAGCACTGCATCACTTTAAAGCAGAGAATAGGCCAGAAGGAGCAGCGGAAAACTGTCTTGATTGTAAAGTTGATTGTCCCTATGATGCTAAGGCATTTTATTTAACGGAGCAAGATTCGTCAAAGGTCATTTGGCCTCCTTCTGTTATTTCCACTGATAAAAGCATAGAAGGAAGACAAAAAGCTTTACGAGAAGGGCCATATGGAAGATGTGTTTATACTATGGATAATGATGTATGCGACTCTCAAACAGTTATGTTACAATTTGATTCCGGAGCAACTGCACAATTTTATTTAGCTGCCCACACGGATCAACATTCAAGAGAAATTCAACTTTTTTTCTCCAAGGGAAGAATATACGGATATGTCAACAGGGGACGTTTTGAGGTAACAAAATTCGGTGGAGGAAGTATAGATAAAGGTAACTACGACAGATCAGAGTATGACAAAATAACTACCTGGGAGGGTGGTTCTAAGGAAGATCATGGCGGAGCAGATGGAGTATTGGTAAAGGCTTTTGCAGATGCAGTCAGAAATAATAATCCAAATGCAAATCTAACAACAGCTGAAATGTCATTGCAAAGCCATATGCTTGCCTTTGCTGCTGAATTCTCACGCAAAAATAATGGTCAAAGAGTTGATATGAAACAATATATGCATCAATTTCTAAAACGTTGAATGTCAAGAATCACCAGTCAAAGACCAGATGGCATGAACGAAGTTCCGACGGACTTCCATTGTGTGGTTCTTGAACACAACGCTCGATATCCTATCCACCATTGAAACAATGGATGGAATCTCGGTTGTTTCAAAAGATAAACTTTAAAAAAAACAAAACTTTCCATCATGTAATGGGGGGAAAAAACAAATACTTCGTAGCAATTGACTTGGGTGCTGGATCAGGAGCAAAATTAGCTTTATTTGATCATGCAAAAAAAATAATAGATTATCAAGAACTGATTAAGCAAGAATTTGAACCTTCTTTTGAATCATTGTCTGATAACTTAGCTAGTAAGATTAAAGCACTTTCTAAAAGGAGAACTATTGCTTCTATTGGAATTGCAACAAATGGCATATTAGCAAAAGATGGATCATACATCATAGCTGCAAATTCGGATTACATGAATGGACAGAATCTTAAAGAAGTAGTTCAAGAAAGAGTTTGTGTTCCATGTGGTATCATGAATGACGCTGATTGTGGTGGACTAGCTGAATGGATTATCGCTCAAACAGAACTATTATATTGGGTTTTAGGCGGAGGATTTGGTGGTGCATGGTTAAACCAGAATGGAGAAGTAATGTATCCAACAATAGATTGGGATAAAAAAGATGAAAGCTTACATTTTACCAATGAGCCTGGCTATGCAGTTCCACTTTATAAAAATGAATTACGTAAAAGATTTACACAGCATAACTTTGATTTTGATGAACTAGAAGCAAAACTTGCTGAATTAGGTAAAGAAATACGAGGCCCTTCAAAAGATGAAAAAACTCTACGAACAGAATTACTTGTGTCTGGCACTGGATTGCCCCTGATATATTATAGTTCTAAAGATTTTAGAGCAAAACCAGATCTCAAAAGAGAAAAACAAAAATTAGAACTATCTTTAGATGGAATTGTTATTGATGGAAGGGTTATCTATAATTTAGCATGTTCCCATGATTCAATAGCATTAAAGACATTTGCTCTGTTTGGAGAGATTTTTGCCGATGCTGCCCATGCAATACTTACTGCTGCTCACGCTGATGGCGCTGAAGATAACATCCCTATTTATTTAGCAGGAGGAGTATTAGCTTCACTTCCATTTTATGGACCAACTCTTAAAAGAAGATTAACAGAGATGGGACATTTTAATTATGTTCGTCCTTCAAACCTTGTAAACAGGGGAATAAATCCAAATCTGCTCGGCGCTGCTGTTTTAGCTGAGAGGGTATATCGTGGATCATAAAATTAACATATTATCAAAACTGTTATGATTGAATAGGTGATTGCTATCGAAAAATGCTATATTTGTGAAAAGGGAAATTTACATGATAAAAAAGTAGCTTATACACTCTACGGAGTAAGTTTAGGTAAATTTAATGCACAAGTTTGCAGTGCTTGTGGAGAAATATTTTATGATGAAGAAGAATCAAAGAAAATGACAGCACTTGCTAAAAAGAAAGGATTATGGGATTTGAAAGCAAAAACTAAAATTGGTGAAGCTGGGACAACGCTTGACATACGTCTCCCTAAAAAGATTATTGAGTTTTTAGAATTAGAAAAAGGAAAAGAAGTTGAGATGCTTCCTGAAGGAAAGAATAAATTAGTGATATATGTATAAAATTATTAATGAAATCAGATTAGAATTTGCAAATTGCCTAAGAAATTATGAATTTGTTGTTATGAAAGAAGATGTTTGGAATTTCTGGGAGAAAAAGATGTTTTGAAGTTGGCCATATAAGAGGTAAATAGCATTATATCACTGTAGATAATTTAATCTTTTGCTGTTTAGTTAACAATTCTTCACTGCCTAATTTTGCCCATTTATCCTGAAGTTTTGCTAATTCTTTAATGTAAGGATTATCTAAATTAATACGATATAATTGCATGTTGCCATATTTTTTAGTAGGAATAATAATCTGTTCTTTAAGAAGTCTTTCTAACATTTTGTAGAAAGTAGCTCTACTTACTTCAGCTTGTTCTGCAATATCTGAAATGCTGTAGTCTAGATGTTTACCTATTAAAAGCATATCCAAAATTCTGACCATAGGGGTATTTCCTAAAAAATAAGTGAAATTTGTTTCGCCCATACAAAGCGTATAATCAAACAAATATTTAAATGTTTTCTTTTTAAACAGTACTGTTTAATTATTAAACTTAATTCCGTAAACTTTTCGACGATAACATAAAAAGTTCCGAAAAAAATGTCAATAGGTTTATTAATGAGTGAAACTACTATGAATGAATGGATAAAATTGCATTACAAAAGAGGTTTTTAGACAAATTAAGAAATTTTAGACCTGCAAAATGGGGAGCCTCACATACTGAACTAAGAAATATTTTTAAAGGATTATAGTTTTTAATTAATCACATTAAAATGTCATTCAATCAACAAGTCTGGGAATTATGCAAGAAAATTCCAAAAGGGAAAGTGACAACCTATAAAGAGATAGGTAGAAAACTTGGAAAAGGGCAGGTATATAGAGCTGTAGGTAATGCATTAAAAAGAAATCCTTATGCACCAAATGTTCCCTGCCACCGAGTTGTTTGTTCTAATGGCAGTTTAGGCGGTTATTGCGGAAAGATGAATTCTTCTAAGAAAATAAAGATGCTAAGAGGGGAAGGAATTTTATTTGAAAAAGGAAAAGTTATTGATTTTGAAAGGAAGTTATATAGATTTTAATGATCTAAATTAAGCTATGCAAGAAAAATCACATTCTTTAAATTTTTAAAATGTTTATCGCCTGAAATAAGCTTAGCATTATATTGCTTTTGCTTTACTAACAGCACAGCATCAATTAAACCAAAATCTTTTTGAGTTTTTCTCTGTTGAAAGCGCTCTTTACCAGCATCAATCCAATCAAAATCACTAAGAGTAATTATAGTTGAATTTGCCCTAATAACTTTATAAGCTTCTTCAAAAGAAGTTTCTTCACGTAAAGCCCAATTTATTATTTCTGCTAATGAACATTGAATCGTTAATAACTCATTTTCTGAAGTTAACAATATTTTTTCGAATATTTTTCCTTTAGAAGAACCGTTAAAATATTCAATCCATGCATAGGTATCAACCACATATCTCATCAGCAAAAATCCTCATGATCATCATGTTCTCTTTGGAATGATTTTGCACCCTTCCAAATACCAAAACCATTTACTCTTCTTTTAGGAATAATAGTTATCTCTACTTTATCTCCTTTGTATAAATGTAATTCTTTCAATTTTTCAGCAGGCAAAATAACGCCAATTGAATTTCCCCATTCTTTAAGTTCAAGCTCTACCATGTTTAAACATCAAGTATAACTTGTTTATATAGTTTGCGGTAATTTGTACGTAATAAGTCTGGGGTTTTAGCACCTGCTTTTGTGAAGCTCCTCAATATCTTTATTGGGGATTTTTCGGAGTTCCAGAGAGAAAAATCCAATTGAAGAACACTTCAAAAGCTGAACCGGCGCTAAAACCTAAGGAGGACTTATTACGTACGGTAATTTTAAGTGTTTTTAAGATGATTTACAAGATTTTTTTAATAACACTATTATCACCATCCAACTCAATAACATCACCAGTCTTAATGCTAAACGATGCTCCATTTGTTCCTACAATGCACGGAATGCCAAACTCCCTTGAAATGATTGCTGCATGAGAACATATGCCTCCTTCATCAGTAATAATGCCAGATGCTTTTTCAATGATAGGTACCATAAGTGGAGAGGTCATTGTTGTTACCAGAATTTCACCTTTTTGAAATTGCTGGCAATCTAAAGCAAATTGCTGCAAATCTTTAACATGAACTACTCGTGCTTTAGCGGTAATTTTACCTTTATTTGCAGTCATTCCTTTAATTATGTTTGATAGCTGCTTATAGTTTTCTTCTGAAATAATAAACTTATTTTTATAAGCAATAGCTTCATCGCCAGAATAAATATTTGTTGCCTGATTTTTATGGTGAATAACAAAACATTTTTTCCTTGATTCTATTTCAGCTTTTGACAATTCACTTTTTCCTAAAAGAAAATCATGAATATCGGAAAACATGTAAGTTTTAATAAAATCATCAAAATGAATTCCAATTCGTTTGCATAGTTCTAAAATAAAATCCAAACATAAGTACTCTGCACCACTCCAGACGTGCTTTAGCTTATAACGGTATAAACCATTGTTTTGAAGTATTTTTGCGTAATAGTGCAAATCTGCATTTTGGAGTTCAGCATAAATTTGTTCATGCAGGTTTTTTGTTTTTTGCAAGCCTTGTTCTATTTTTGTTATTTCCTGATCTATTTCTTCATTTGTTTTAGATTGGCTAAGTTTATTTTGCAGAAAGTTAAAAACTTCTTGTTTTGAATAAGTATTGAAAAATAAAGCAGGATATTTTCGACTATGATTTTCCAGTTCTTTATTGCTTACACATTCCTGTTTCATCAGATGTGAGAACTCAATTCTTTCTTTCATTGTTTCATCCATTTCTGGGGGAGTTGAAAGGAGAATGAAGTATTCTTCAACTTTAGCATCATGTTGCAATTTATTTTTTATGGTTTTTTTGATTTCTTGCTCTAAAATAAATGTTGCTTGAGGAGTAGAAGCTCCAAAATAAATTAAAGACAGCTTTATTAATTGTTGATAGTTTCAATTTTTGAGAATGCCTACAAGTTAGAGTTCAAACAAAGAAATAGGAAATAATATTTTTTTCTCCCACCCAATAGGAGAGACGCGCGCAGGTTTTTCTTTCAGAAAAACAGATAGCAAAAACTTCGTTTTTGGATTTATCGAAGAAGTTCATCAAGTCTTTCCTTCCATTGCGGATTGTCTAAATGTTCATATCCTTTTGAAGGCAAAAGTGCTTCTACGCCAACAATCCTATCCCTACTGACTTCTTGAGCAGATTTTTTTACTAAATCTGGAAATTTCTTTGATAAAGCAGGTTGAACATAATCTCTCATAACTTGGTTAAATCCCGTTATAGAAAAATAATTTATGCCTGGAAATAATCTTTCCACCAAAGGCATATAACCAGCAATAGTTTTTTCATCTCCGACTAAAGCCGGGTGATTCTCGCCATGAATTGCTGACCATACTTGTGCTTCATTATATTCTGCCATAATAATCCCTTATTCCCCCTTAACACCAGCTATAGAACATGAGATCAGTATATTAATATTCTTCCTCCCTTAAGGGAGAATGATAAACTATTTAAAGAAGATAGAACTTATAAACCATTATTATCTACAATCCCAATGGTGTTTACTTATGAGTAAAGATTTGATGCAAGGAGATAAAAGTACAGATTTTTTAATTTATACTACTCCTGAAGGTAATGTCAAAGTAGAGGCATTTTTATATAATGAAACGATATGGCTTACACAAAAGAGAATGGCTGAACTTTTTGGTGTAGAAGCAAACACGATTAATTATCACTTAAAAGAGATATTTAGTTCTAAAGAATTAGATGAAACTCCAACTATTCGAAATTTTCGAATAGTTCAAAAAGAAGGAAATAGGGATATTGAAAGAGAACAGATATTCTACAACTTAGATGCAATAATTGCAGTAGGATATAGGGTAAATTCTAAACAGGCAACGCATTTCAGAATTTGGGCAACACATGTTCTTAAAGAATATATTATAAAAGGATTTGCTATGGATGATACAAGATTAAAAAATGGCAAATATTTTGGCAAGGATTATTTTGATGAATTACTGGAGAGAGTTCGTTCGATTAGAGCAAGTGAACGAAGAATTTATCAAAAGATTACAGATATTTTTGCTGAATGCAGTATTGATTATGATCCACAATCAGAAATTACTCGGGAATTTTATGCAACTGTTCAAAATAAATTCCACTTTGCAATCTCTGGACAAACTGCAGCTGAAATTATCTATGAAACTGCAGATGTCAAAAAGAAAAACATGGGTTTAACAACTTGGAAATTAGCACCTAAAGGGAGAATATTGAGATCTGATGTTGTTATTGCTAAAAATTACTTATCTGAAAAAGAGATTAAACAACTTGAAAGAACCATCTCAAGTTTCTTTGATTATATTGAAAGAATTATTGAAAATAAAGTAGAAATGAAGATGAATGATTTAACAAAAAGTGTAAACAAATTTTTAGAATTTAATGAATTTAGGATTCTTGAAGATAAAGGCAAAATCTCTTTTAAACAAGCTGAGAAAAAAGCATTGAAGGAATACGAATCATTTAATAAAACACAAAAGATAGAATCAGATTTTGATAAGTTTAGTAAAAAGCTGCTCATAAAAAAATAAATAGAAAATGGAAACTGAAACAATACTTGAAAATATTGGTTTAACTAAAAATGAAATCAAAATCTACTTAACATTATTAGAACTAGGTTCAACCACAACAGGAGCTTTGATAAAAAAAACAGAAATACATACGTCTAAAGTATACGATGGATTAGAACGATTGGCAAACAAAGGGTTAGTGAGCCATGTTATTATTGCCAATACCAAGCATTTCAAAGCAGTAAATCCTGATAGATTGCTTGATTTTCTCAATGATAAAAAGAATAAAATAACTGAACAAGAAAAGCAGATTAAAAATATACTGCCTGCATTGAAATTAAAACAGCAATTAGTTGGCGATGAAACTGAGGCAGAAATCTTTACCGGCTGGCAGGGCATGGAAACGGTCTATAAAATGATGAGAGATACCCTTAAAAAAGGAGATATTAATTATGTGTTTGGCGCAAGCAAAGGCGAAGATGAGGAAAGAGTCAGAAATTTCTTTAATAAGCATGCATTATTGTTGGCGAAGAAAAAAATAAAGCAAAAAATTATATTTAACGAATCTGCACGAGGCAATATTCAGGAAAGCGTGAAAAGACCTGATTTAACTAAAATAAGGCACATGGAAAATACAACACCTGCTGAGATCAATATTTGGAAAAATAATACGATGATCGTCATACTCACCAAAAAGCCAACCGTAGTTTTGATCAAAAACCCTAAAGTTGCTGATTCATTTAGAAAATATTTTGATATAATGTGGATGATGGCTAAGCCATAAATTTTATAAATAACAGAGCTAATACTTATAATATGCAAGCACAAAAGATTACTATCAGTATGGAAGAGTATAATTCCTTAAAGAAAAAAGCAAAAATAGCAGATGACGCTCTTATACAATTAAAATTAAGCCTTGAAGATATACGGCATGGAAGAGTTAGTAAATTCTAAAGAGATTTAAGGTAGCTCAACAATTCACTCATATTTAAGTTAATAAAATTAATTATTTCCTGTTGTTCTTTTTTAGAAGCAAATGATACGAACAAAATTCTTTTAGTATTTTCATCAATAAGAAAATAAAGTCTTTTGTCCAAATATTTCTTTTCCCTAAACCATTTATAACCTAATGGTTTTCCCGTTGGATATTCTTTGAAATGTTGTTTAATCTTATCTATCCAATCCTGCTCATTTTTATCTAAAGAATCATAAATATCTTTAAACGTATCAGTTGCGTAAATTTCATACATAAAATACTTTCTAAATTTTTTAATTTATAAATTTAGATGTTTAAATTATGTAATTTTAAGAAAGGTAGAGGGATAAGTATCAAGATTATATCTCAGTACCGCAACAATATGAGTTATTTATGCCCTTATACTTGATTTTCAAAACCTTTATAAATGTACTTTATTCTTAAAAACTATGTTTAATTTTGAAATCGTCTTGGCAATGGTGTTTGTACTGTTTTTATCCGCGTTTCTTTATCATAAACGTGATAAACTCCATATTCAGAAGATTGTATTCCCCTTGATCTTTATGATTCTCTATAAAAGCAAGTTTGGGATTTCTTTAATGGATAAAATCGCAACTAAATATCGCGAATGGGTTAAATTGTTTGGATATATCAGTGCAGGTGTTGGATTTATAGGGATGTTCTTTGTTACTTATTCGGTCATCCAATTAATGATTAAATTAATTACAGCTCCTGCAACAACGCCATCAGGTGTTGTGCCGGTATTGCCATTTACTAATATTCCGGGATTAGGATATCTTTCATTTACTACCTGGCTCATTGCTATTTTTATTCTTGCAGTGGTCCATGAATTTTCTCATGGCGTTGTTGCCCGCGCCCATAACCTTGAGGTTAAATCAAGCGGATTTGCGTTTTTATCAGTATTACTACCTATTATCCCAGCTGCATTTGTTGAACCAGATGAGAAAAAAATGGCGAAAAAAGAGGATATTGTGCAGTATTCAATTTTAGCTGCTGGTCCAGTCTCAAATGTTGTGTTAGCGCTTTTGATTTTATTTGTATCTTCTTTTGTGCTTGTCCCTTTAGAAGGCAAAATTCTTCAAGATAATGGATTTACTTTTGAGGTGAGTAATGAAACTCTTCCTGCTTATCAAAGTGGATTAAGAACCGGTGATGTTATTTTAGCAGTCAATAACAAACCTGTTACTGATTATCAATATTTTATGGAACAAATGCAGTATTGTTCTGTACCAAACGAACCAATTACCTTAGCAACTGCAGAAACAGAATTTACTGTCGTACCTATAGCACATCCTGACGATCACGGAAAAGGGTATATTGGTGTTAATAATATCAAGAAACATGTTAAGATAAAAGATGAATACGAACAGGTCTGGTGGACGCCATTAGTATTATGGTTAAAAGATTTATTCAAATGGCTGTTTTGGCTGAACTTATTTATTGGATTAGCTAATCTATTACCGTTGGGCATCGTTGATGGTGGTCAAATGCTGAAGATAATGCTATTAAAATTAATCAAAAACAAACATCATGCTATGAAATTATGGAGTTTTGTTGCTATTGGAATATTAGTCATATTATTGTTTGCTTTGATTATTAATTATACGGGTAATCCATTCTCGTTGTTGAAATAGTAGTTGCATCATAATGAAAAAAAGATAAAAACGCCCTTGCCGAGATTCGAACTCGGGCTGCAGCCTCCGCAGGGCTGCGTACTATTTGCACTACGTGCTAATCCTTGCGTGACAAGGTCAGCAAGTATCCAGGCTATACTACAAGGGCATAAACTAACGACATAATCATTGATTAATAAATATTTACAAAATAAATTGAGAAAAAGAAAAAAGGAAAAACAATGTTAATTTATTCTCCACCTGTTGCATCTTCAGGCAATGCTGGCGGAGCTGCTGTCGGTTGTTCTCCTCCATCTGCTGGAGCACCAGCGCTATCTTCTGCAGACGCCGGAGGTACATCAGTTACTTCTCCGTCTCCTTTTGAACAACTTATTGCAATTAATGCTATCAGCATTAATACCACTATTAAAGCTATCTTTCTCATGAACTCACCTCATAAGTATACTTTTCCATACATTGGTATATAAATATTGTTATTTAACGTACGTATTAAGTCTGGGGTTTAGCGCCTACTTTTGTGAAGCTCTTCTTAATCTTACCTTGTGGATTTTTCGGAGTTCCAGAGAGAAAAATCCAAACGAAATAATACGTTTAAGCTGAACTGGCGCTAAACCCGAAGAAGACTTAATACGTACTATTTAACTTCAATATAAATAAGCTACACCATATACTTCATTATATCCAGGTGCATAAATAACAACAGAATTATACTCCAATGTTTTCGCATAATCAGAAACAACATAATATTGTCTTCCACTAAGCTCTTTTAAACTGCCGAGATCTGCAAACTCTCCTTCTTCAAATATATGTGCTTGGTCAAGATCAAGAATGGTACTTATATAAACATGCAAATCTGGTCCGTAAGCTGAGCTAAAATCATTCGTTAACTCTAAAACAAGCAAGGTTTCTTCATCAGTGCCAGTAATTTTTTCGTCATCACTATAATACATCACTAAATTTCCTTCAACAGGATGAGTTTTTGGCTGGAAAGATCCTCGGCGTAGAATTTGACGCTTTGGCGCAGAAGCAGGGACTTTAGCAGAATAAACAACAGCTTCATTTTCTTTTACTGCTGGAGTTTGTTCAGACGGGGAAACAGTTGTTGTTTGTTGAACAATAACTACATTACCATTTTCTGCAGGAACAAAACTTGGTTGTTCAGACTCTGGAACAACAACAGGAATTTGTTCCAGGGTATTTTTATTTGACGAACAACCCTGGGATAGAAAAATAACTGAAAATAAGAGCAACATAATTAGCAATAGGTTTTTATGCATAAAAAATAGAAGGTTAAAACTATATATAAGTATTATGGTTTTAACAAGGTACATTTAACTACTACAAGATAAGAAAATTATGTATTTATCATAATTTGAATATTTTCTCCTTGTAAAGAGGAAAATGTTATAAATAGAAGTACTTAGAACAACAGTATTAGCTGATAAAGCTACTATGATGTTAAACGTTGAGGTGGTTAGAGATGCCTGAATACAAAGGAAGATGCATGAAATGCAAAAAAGAAGTTAAGATGGAAAACGCAAAAGAAACAGTTATGAAAAACGGCATGAAAGCAGCAAAAGGAACCTGCAAAGCATGCGGAACAAAAGTATTTAGAATTTTAGGAAAAGCTTAAAATCATTAATTTCTCATTTTATTTTTTTATGTTTTCTATCTAAGATGTTCTCGTTATAATTAAAGCATCATATAAACTACCAATTGATTTAGTAATGTCATCTTTATGAACAATGGTATAAAGTGCAACATCTGAACCTGTAACAAAAGGTTGTTGGCGAACACCAGAAGATCTAAGGATAGCATTCATATCGTCCATCACACGAGCGTCCATTTTGCCGCCTATAACACCCAATACTGAACCATGATTGCCAATCTTTACAGAAGTTGGATTTTCAAATTTAAACTCTTTCATTAAAGCGGTATAAATATTATTTGGCTTTACTCCGCGAGATTTATAAGAATTTTTAGATACGTAAAAAGTTATTTCTGTTGCTGAATCACGAACATGAAGTATATTTGCGCCAAAACTACGTATTATCCCTGATGCTTTTTCAAAATAACCTTCTTGATCTGCCATTGCAGGATCAGTGATTCTAATATAAGTAACTCCATCTCTTACGCCTATACCAACAATATTTTGATCAGAAACATCTCGACAAGATACAATTGCAGTTCCTCGTTCATGGGCATGAGCAAAATCTTTAACCTGAATTTCAGGAAAATAAGGAACTCGTTCAAGAAGTGCTAATGATCGAGCTTGAAACACTTTAAAATCAACGCGTGAAACTAATTCCCGCAACTCTTTTGGTGTAACTTCCTTAATAACACGCGCATGAGGAACTAACTTTGGATTTGCTTCATAAATCCCAGGTACATCAGAAAAATTTTCACAGAAATCTGGATCTAAGCCAATTCCAGCTAAAACTAAGCTCATATTAGTTCCATCTCTTCCTAACAGAGAAATTTCTCCTGAGGCTGATTTCCCATAGTACCCTGGAAGAATATACTGTGCTTCAGGATCAAAATCAGCACTTGCTTTCCATCGTCTGAATTTTTCAACAGTTGCATCCAACAAAACCTTTCCTTCAAGGGGATTTTCTCCATTCAAACAAATAAACTCTTTAGGATCAAGAACTACTACTTTTTCCTTGCCTTTTGCGCGATAAGCGCCAGCTAAATTTTGAGCTGCAAATTTTTCTCCTAAATATTGTACATTTACAGAGTGTTGATGAACACTAATTTCGTTACCGGCTGTATTTTTAAACATAGCTGCCATGTGATTAATTTCTGTAATAGTATCTGCAACGAGAGTAGCTGTAGAATCATGAGTATAATATGCTTCACGCAATTTCATTTCAATAAAACGATCAATAGTTGCTAAATCAAGCTCTTTAGTTGATTTTTTCCCATTGGTTTCAGGGACTGCAATAGTACGATAGTGCTCTTGGGCATGCCTGTTTGCTTTTGCAATAAGAAGATCAGTTAATTTATAGTCTTGGACTTCGCTTCCAGAGTTAGAAGTGCCCGGCGCCGATACAATAGCTATTCTTCGATCAGGATTAACTTCTGAGAGTATCACTATTTCATCCAAACTACTAGGAGTAGAGGTAGATGATCCGCCGTATTTTCCTATGACAAAACCCATATTAATTACACCAAGATTGCATTTTTCGAAGTTATATTTAAATATATATGATGAAATTAGTAATTTCATCATAGTTATTCGCAATTAGCGAATAACTTATTAAACGAAACAAATATATATGAGTACTCATACTATGTACTTATGGTAAGTGTTAATATCGCTATTAAAAAGGAAGCGTATGATTTCCTCAAGGAATTGAAAACTGAAGATAAGAGTTTCTCAGATGTAATTTTGAGTTTTAAGAAGAAACAAAAGAATATTATGAGATTCTGGGGAATAATAACGAAAAGTTCCATAGATAAAAAAGAAATGCAAGATTTTAGAGACTCATTTAATAAGCGATTAGCATGATAGGTCTTGATACAACTGCAATAATTGATCTCTTTGAACGAGATGAACAATTAAAAAAAGTAATTTTAGAACAAAAAGAACCTTTAGCTACCACCATTATAAATTATGCTGAGATCTATTTTGGTCTTGATCCAGAAAATAAGCGTCATCAACTTGAAAAAGTGTATTATGATGAATTCCTAAATGAAGTTTATCTCGTTGAATTCTCAAAAGAAGCTCTTGAAAAAATAAGAGTTATTTCTTGGGAATTAAAAAGAAAAGGAAAACCTATCGAAAAGTTTGATTCTATAATTGCGGGACTATTCTTAACTAATGGGATTAGTAAGATTATCACCAGAAATAAAAAACATTTTGAAAACATCAATGGTCTTGAAGTTATTTCTTACTAAAATTATTTAAACTAAACATATTAACAACAAATTATGGAAATCTCCTTAGTAACCACCAACAACCACAAAGTCATAGAAGCGCAGTTAGCTTTAAAAGAATATGGTATCAAAGTAACTCAGATTAATGATGAAAAGATTGAACATAAAGATGAGACTGTTGAAAACACTGCGCGAGGTAATGCGGAATTATTTGCCAACAAATACAAAAAAGCAGTGATAGTGGAAGACACAGGCATTTTCTTTGAAGCATATCCTCATTTTCCTGGTAATAACGCAAAATTAATGTTTAATCTGCTTGGTTATAAAGGGTTGTTAAAAGTATTAGCGGGAGAAGACAGAAAAGCATATTTCAAAACAGCAATTGGCTATTGCGAACCTGGAAAAAAACCAAAATTATTTGTTGAAGAAATGCATGGCGCTATTGCAGATGATGTTCAAGATCAAAACAAAGATGTTTTGCCGTATGAAAGAATCTTCATAACAAACAATAACATTCGACTTTCAACATTAAGCAAAAAACAAAAAGACCAGATCAGTCATAGAGGAAAAGCATTCAGAGCATTAGGAGCATTTTTGCATGAACATAATAAAACATAACATTTCAAAGAATATATTGCTGCTGTCAAGCGGTTTTGCAGTATTGTTTCTTGGTTATAATGGATTTCAGCAGTATTTTACTGCAATTTATTCTGAAATAGGATTGGAAAAACTTGCATTCATCAGTCTTGCCTTAATTTATATTTTTCTTATTATTGGAAACTTCTTAGCGCCATGGATAATTAAAAAAACTGGCGCGAAAAAAGCATTGCTAATCACCGGTCTTCTCTATGTCGCATTTATTGCATTAACTATCTTGAAAATACCCTGGTTAACGATGGCTATTGCAAGTATATTAGGGTTAGCTGGCGGAGTATTATGGACCGTACAGGCATTATACGTCGTTAAAGCAAATGAAGGAAATAATCTTGGACAAAATAACGGATTATTTTTTTCATTAATGGGAATAGGCAATATTGCAGGGATTATGGGGAGTGGATTGATTCTTGAATATTTCTCGTATAATTTCCTCATCATACTTTTGGCATGGTGTGGATTAATCGGTGTCATAATGCTTTCATTTCTTGAAGACAAAAACTTTGATGATAATATTCATTTTAGTTTTAAAAATATTTTTGCAGATAAAGCATTATGGTTATTAATTCCTGTTTATTTTTCCTTAAATCTTGCGTATGGCTTTCTTATCAGCAGATTGCCAATTATTATTAACCAAAAATTTGGCATGATTGATATAGGCATTTTGACGCTTATTATTTATGTTACTCCTATCTTGATTCCTTATATTGTCGGATCATGGTCTGATAATAATAAACGATCATTCTTTATGTATTTGGCAAGTTTGCTGGGGATAATTGGATTAATCATAATTATGTTTGCGCAAAAATACATCGTGTTTTTTATAGCAAGTATTTGTTTTTCCCTATCAATACCGATTGCAAAACCTGTAGCAAACGCCTTAATTGGAGACCTCTATCATAAAAGGGAATTTGCCAATGCCATTGCTTTTTTTCGCGGTGTTTCAGGAATAGCAGTGCCCATAGCAATTATTGCAGGTTATTACATGGATGTAAAAACATTTTTATTATGGTCAGCAGTTCTTTTTATTATTTCAATGATACCTTTGTGGTTGTTTTTCAAGCATTATCATAAAAGAATGAAGCAGGAGGCAATATGAATTATGAACAAGTAATCAGGGAGTTAAGTGCCAGAAAAATCCATACTATCAAATTAGGACTTGATCGCATAAAATCGCTCCTACAAAAACTTGGCAATCCTGAACGAGGATTGAAATACATTCATGTTGCTGGCACCAATGGCAAAGGCAGCACCTGCGCAATGGTAAGTAATATTCTTATCCTGCAAGGATATAATGTTGGCATGTATATCTCACCTGCATTATTTTCGTTCACCGAACGTTTTAGAATAAATAATAAGACCATTTCAGAACAAGAATTAGTAAGTGTTTATGAAGAAGTTAAACCATACATAACTGATGAAACTTTTTTTGAAGTCATTACAGCAATGGCATTTGTTTATTTCAAGCAAAATAACGTTGATATTGCTGTTTTAGAAGTCGGCTTAGGCGGTAGATTGGATGCAACTAACATTATTGAAGATGATGATGTATTAGTAAGCATTATTACCAATATTGGACTTGACCATGTTGATATATTAGGCAGCAATGTTAAAGCTATTGCAAGAGAAAAAGCCGGCATTATTAAGAAAAATATTCCCGTAGTAACAGGTGCCTCAGGCAAAGCATTACTTGTCATCAAAGAAAAGGCACAGGCACTAAAAGCGCCGGTAATGATAGCTAAGAAAACAGCATTAAGAGTAGGTTTATACGGAGAACATCAGAAACGCAACGCTGGATTAGCTGTTGAAGCTGTTAAAGTATTAAGGCAGAAAGGTATTGCGATCTCAGAAAAGAATATGATTAAAGGGATTGCAACAGTGCAATGGTCAGGAAGAATGCAGTTTATTGCAAAAAACATTCTTATTGATTGCGCCCATAATCTTCCAGGAATTACCGCTATGCTGTACGCAGTAAAAAATATTATGAACGAGAAACATTTCAACAATATAATTCTCATTTATGGCTCAATTCAAAGGCCTGAAATAAATAAAGTCGTGGCATTAATTGAAACAATGCATAATTTGAAAACAATTATTCTTTCACAAAGCACTTTTCCAAAAGCAATGACTGTTGATAATTTAGAAAAGTTATTTTCTAAAAAAACTAAGAAAATAACAGAGGTTAATGAAGCAATAAAATATGCTCAAAGCATTGCGCAGAACAAAGATCTTATTCTGATTACAGGAAGCTGTTATTTAGTAGGGGATATTAAGATTAATGAATGTAATGAATAAACAATAGTGTGGAGCCTACATCATCGGCATATCAGACATTCCGCCTTGACCTTGAGGAGACTGGTTCTTGCCTGAACTTGCAGCAATGACATCGTCAATTCTTAAAATCATTTGCGCAACTTCTGCTGCTGAACTTATAGCTTGCGTTTTGATTTTTAATGGTTCAATAACTCGTTCTTTCCATGCATCCATTACTTTGCCAGTGAAGACATCAATCCCGGCCCATTTTACACCTTTGTCGTGGCTAGATTTTAACTCAGTTAACACATCTATTGGATCAAGACCTGCATTTTCTGCTAATGTTCTAGGAACAATTTCCATGGCATCAGCAAATGCATTGACTGCTAATTGTTCTCTTCCAGAAAGTGAATTAGCAAATTGTTTTAAGCCGCGAAATAATTCCATTTCACATGCGCCAGCTCCTGCCACTACCTTTCCTGAAGCTAAAGCGCTTGCAATATCGCCGACAGCATCTTCAAGAGCGCGTTTGATTTCAGCAACAACATGTTCAGTGCCGCCGCGAATGAGAATAGTAACTGCTTTAGGATTATGGCATTGGGTAACATACGTCATTGTTTCAGAGCCTACTTTTTTCTCTTCTACAAATCCAGCATACCCTAAACTTTCAGCGCTTAAATCATCTAAACTGGTCATAAGTTTTGCGCTTGTTGCTTTTGCTAAAGCATCGATATCGGATTTCTTTACTCTTCTCACGGCAAAAATGCCTTTCTTGGCTAAGAAGTGTTGGGCTAAGTCATCAATGCCTTTCTGGCAGAATACAACGGTTGCTCCAGAATTAACAATCTTTTCAACCATGTTGCGAAGCATTCGTTCTTCTTGATCAAGAAACGCCTGCATCTGCATCGGATCATTAATCTGGATTTTAGCATCTGTTTCAGTGTTTTTAATTTCAATAGCAGAATCAAGCAAGGCAATTTTTGCATCTTTAACTAACATGGGCATGCCAGAATGAACTTTTTCCTTGTCAATAACAAGCCCTTCGATTAAGCAAGATTCTTCAACTCTTGCCCCAAGCTTCTTTTCAATTTTAATATCCTCTTGATCAACCACAATGCCTTCTGAAGTTTTGCGCATTACTGCTTTAACTGCTCTTACCGTTATACTGGAAAGATGTTCTTTTGCTGTTTCAGCGCCTTTCCCGGTCATTGCAGTTTCTGCAATATTGACTAATGTTTGATCATCATCTTCTGATAAAGGTTCAGCAATATCATGAAGAATTTCTTGAGCTTTGTCCGTAGCTAATCTATATCCTTTGACAATAACAGTTGGATGAATGTTTAATTCCAATAACTCTTCAGCTCTTTTTAATAATTCTCCTGCAATAACAACTGCTGTTGTGGTGCCATCGCCAACTTCAGCTTCTTGAGTTTTTGCAACGTCAACAATCATCTTAGCCGTTGGATGTTCAATGTTCATTTCTTTAAGAATAGTGACGCCATCATTAGTAACAATAACTTCACCAAGGGAGTCAACCAGCATTTTATCCATGCCTTTTGGACCTAACGTTGTTCTAACAGTTTCAGCAACAAGCTTTCCTGCCATAATATTAGTGCGTTGTGCAGATCTGCCGCTGTTTTTCTGTGTTCCTTCGGGTAAAATAAAAATCGGTTGAATTGGTTGTTGATGTGTCATAGCTATTCCTCCCATGAGATAATAAGTTGCTTAATTATTATGGTAAACTCCTAAAACCCAAAAGTAATGAATAAGCAGCGATTTATAAAGTTTTATAGTTAGATTTATATAAATAACACTATTTTTTGAGTTTCATACATGGGGGAACTTACTGATATTATCCTGAGAGTTGGAGTTAAAAAACTCTATGTGGCAATGCAAGCATATGATGCAGCTCCAGAAGCAGCTACAGCATTGTTCAGTGATTGCGGTAACGATGTTGAAGCACTAGATGATAAAGCAGATTGAGCTTTTTCAAAAAGCAAAAACAGAGCTTGCTAAAGCAGTTATAGGGTGCGCTCATAATTTTGCTTCAGTAAGAATAAATCTCACGCAAGGAAATCAAGAGCATGTAAAGAGGATGATAGGTGTTCTAACCGAAAAAGATCTTCCAATTGCTTTGTCCAGTGATATTCTAAATTCAGCAGGATTAAACTACTCTGATTTATGTATTCAACAGGGAAAATTACTTGTCCCAAAATATTTAGACGCTGTTGTTTTTCAGGAATATGCTCCAAAATCCTCTGATTTAACAGGAACCTTTTATAATCAGGAAGGAATTGCAGTAGTAACTGAATTAGATAGAGATACTTATTTTTGTAATGTAGCTGGTGCTACAAAAAAAACTGAGGCAATGGTTAACCTGCAAATGATGAGAATAATTAATGCTTTGTTTGTTTATGAACAGCAATATTTTGCGCAAGGAAATAGAGAATCCCTTGATACAACCATAAAAAAGAAGTTTGCAGAATCTGCTGGCATTTCAGATGTTGCAGTAATAGAGACCACAAATCTGCCAATAGGATATTATCTTATCTTTAGGTATTTAGTGAAGCGATTGGGTATTTTACAGGGAATAAAGTCATGTGAAAATTTAGGTACATGTAAACTCAATATATAACATCAATTACTTATTCTTTACACGGTTTTACCCCAACCTTATGGTACGTAATAAGTCTTCTATGGTTTTAGTGCCAGTTCAGCTTTTGAAGTCTGCTTGAATTGGATTTTTCTCTCTGGAACCTCGAAAAATCCCCAAAGTGAACTTGAGAAGAGCTTCACAATATAGGCACTAAAACCCCAGACTTAATACGTATCCTTATGGTAAGCTATTTAAATCTAAGTAATACCCTTGGAAACATGGGGAATATGTTTTCAAATAGAATAACTCTGCTCTTGACCATACTCTTAGTTTTGGCTTTGCTGTTAGGGTGTGAAAAAGAAGATGAGAAAGTTCTTGCAAGTAATGTAACTGCATCACCAATAATACTTAACGAAGAAAAACCTATTCCAGAAATAACATTCTATAGTTTAGAATGCTTAAACAATTATTACGAATATGTTACTCCAAGAACTTATCTCACTAATATTTCAAGCTCTGATGATCAATATTATTATTACCTTAACTATTTTAATAAAAAAACACAGACTCTTGAACACGGGATATTTCCCAAATGCTCTTTTGTTAAATCTTTAAATCAGTTTTCAAATATTTTGAATTCGCTTAAATATCCTTGCTGCAGTCATGCTCCACTGCTTGAGATTAAAGAAGAACCTGTCACTGAAGAGCTAGTTAGAAGAGGAATAGAATATCTTTTTAAAGCAAATAATGTCCAAGAATACGCAATTAAATCAATTACTGAAACAAATGAGGAATATTTTATCACTATTAGTTTTACTCATACTATCAAAGAAGGAAACTTCGGTGGCGTTAAAACAGGATTAGCGTATTTTAAAGTTGACAAAATTACAAGAAAATTATATGAAGTTAAACAAGATGCGCACGTTGTTAATAGATGGGATGAAACAGTGAAAAACTAAAAAACTAGTAACTCTTGTAAATGTTTTACCCTTTAATAACACCCATCGGAACAAGACGAACTACTTTTTTGCCAATGCCTACTTCGTCTGCTACGCGGACAACTTCATCGACATCTTTGTATACTTGTGGAGCTTCTTCACAAATACCTTTGTAGCTTGCTGCTTTGATGTAAATCTTTTTTGCTTCCAATTCTTGTTTTATTTTTTCTCCCCTAAAAGAATCTTTTGCTTTTTTTCGCGACATAACACGGCCAGCGCCATGAGGTGTCGATGAAAACGTTTCATTCATTGCTTTATCAGTGCCTACAAGAATATAAGATGCTGTTCCCATTGAACCTGGCAATAAAATCGGCTGCCCAATTGCTTGATAATCTTCAGGCAATTCTTTATGACCTGGACCAAAAGCGCGAGTTGCGCCTTTTCTATGAACATAGACTTTTCTTTTTTTACCCTCAATGTTGTATTCTTCAACTTTTGCGATATTATGAGCAACATCATACACTAACTGCAATTCTGTATTCTTGCCAAATATTTCTTCAAATGCTTTTCTTGTGCTGTAACTTATTAATTGCCTGTTAACCCATCCAAAATTAGCTGCTGCGCTCATTGCTTGGAGATAATCCTGTGCAAGTTGTGATTGAGCAGGCGCATATGCCAAATCTCTATCAGGCAATGCTTTAACTAAGTCTGGATATGTTTCTTCAATTTCCCGCAGATAATCACTGCACACTTGATGCCCAAGTCCTCGGCTTCCTGAATGGATCATGACAACAACTTGGTCTTTTTTTGTTATACCAAATGCTTTTGCAATTTTTTCATCATAGATTTCATTGACATATTGAACTTCAACAAAGTGATTGCCTGCGCCTAAGGTGCCTAGCTGGTTTTTGCCACGTTTTTTTGCCCGTGGAGAAACCATTTTTGCATTCGCAGTTTTCATTCTTCCTTGTTCTTCAGAATGCAGTTTATCATGTGGTGTGGCATAGCCCTTTTCTACTGCCCAATCAATCCCTAATTCAAGAACACGATCAAGCTCTTCGTGTGTCAACCTGACTTGCGATTCACCGCCAACGCCGCAAGGAATATGTTTGAATAATGCTTCTAACAATTCCTGAATTTTTTCATAGACTTGCTCTTTGTTGAGAGAAGAGGTCAAAACGCGAACGCCGCAATTCACGTCGAAACCTATACCACCCGGCGAAATGCAGCCATGTTCAACATCAAATGCTGCAACCCCACCAACAGGAAATCCATATCCTTGATGAGCATCAGACATGGCAAGAGAATATTTGTAAATGCCAGGCAATACTGCTACATTCTTTACTTGCTGCAAGGTTGTATCTTGTTTGATCTTTTCAATCAATGATTCAGACGCGAATATTTTGCCGGGAACAAGCATATTCTTTTCTTGTGGAATTTCATAGGTATCCAGAGCAATTTTCTTTAGTTTTATGTCTTGTTTCTTTAGATTTTCTTCTTCATTTTCAGTTTGATGTTGTTCGTTCATTATAGGTTCAAGCTGCCTAGAATTGTTTATATAGTTTACTGATACTATTAGATCTATTTCTTCCTAACTGGTCGTAATGCACGTGATCCGCATTTTCTGCAGAGAACTTTTCCTTGCAATACTTTCATGTTTGGAGCGCGAAGATTGGCTTTGCATTGCCTGCAAACAAATTTATTATGAAATAACCGTGCTTCTGCTTCTGGAAATTTAACCATAACACACCTTATCCTATATTTATTCTGTTTTAACTTGTTTCATTACTTTGGTATCAAGTACTTGCCAATACAATATTTGACAGCCTTCAACACATTGATCTTTTAATTCTGGATCTATTTTTAGATCAAAGGTTTCGTAGGTTTCAGCATCCATAACATTGGCCACATCGCCATTTATGGATAATACTTGAGCTGATTTTTTCTCAATAAGAGGAACATCAACGTTATCATGCCCTGGCATAACAACAACTCTTTTTTTATCATCGAGTAATCCAACGCCAGTTAACCGCACTTTTGCATGGCCATGTTTTCCTGGTCGTGAAACTTGAACATCAGTCACTTTACAAGCTGCGCCTTCAAGAACTACATAGCTGCCTTTTTGAAGGGTACCAACACTAACTGATTTTGTACTCATCTCTTAACACCTCAATCCCTTAACTAGACATTATTAGTTTTTAATAAGGCTTTATAAAGGTTATTATCGTTTACTCAAGTCTTTTCGAGGATTAACACTTCTCGTGTTTGGATTTCGACTGAATTTGAAATGTTTTTCAATGCGAGTTTCATCTACTCTTCGCTCTTTAACAACTTCTTCAGGCAATTCCGGCATGGATAAATCCATTTGCGCTGGCTTATCCTTTCTAAATTTAGCATATTTTGCCTTTTTAGGATTGATTTCTTTCTTTTTGTTCTTATTCTTTTTACCCAAGATACATCACCCACTCAGGAATTAAACTATACAGTTATTAATTGATGAAAGGACTTGTTTTTAAAGCTTTTTCTTTTAGGTACGTAATAAGTCAGAGGTTTTAGCGCCTGCTTTTGTGAAGCTCTTCAGTGTTATTAGTGAGGATTTTTCGGAGTTCCAGAGAGAAAAATCCAATCGAACTAACTTGAAAAGCTGAACTGGCGCTAAAACCAAAGGAGGACTTATTACGTACTCTTTTAGGGAGTTTTGCACTGATTTAAACCACATTCGGCATCAATCACTCTTGACACAGGTATCATAAAAATCACACTGCCCAGAATGCCATTTGCACAAGGCGGTGATATGCTTGGGATAATCTTTCATTTCAACTGATTGTGTGTTTTCGTGCATAAATTCAATTTCTTTCCTGGCGAGCTCTAATAGCCTTTCGTCAACCGTAATAAACTGCTTGTCAAATTTCAGAAAATCAATCCCTACTTTTGTTGGCATTTTGCCATGGGTTTCAAAATAAAGCAAGGCGTAAATAGCAAGCTGCAATCGATATTCAGGAGTAATTTCATTTTTCTTTGAAGTTTTATAATCCAAAATATGAATCTCTTCCTCAAACTCATGAATGGCATCGACAAAACCTCGCACGCTCCAGACAGGAGAGCTATATTCTTCTTCACATCGCGGTGTTAACTTGTTAAAAGCATTGATTAAATCAAACCCTAATTGCAGCTCAATTTTCAACTCTTTAATAAAGCGTTCATACCAATTTTGCAGCATTATTTTTGATTCATTATGATAAAATAATAATTCGCTTTGTGTTAATGATAGCTCGCGCATTTCCCGCAGACCATTAATCCAATGTTTTTTAAACAAATCAAAGATAATAATTCTTAATTCAAACTCATAGCTTGCTGCTGAAATGTGATTAATGTTAAATTTAAAAAAATCTTCGAGAACAGCATGCATAATTTTTCCGCGGATAAGATGGATGCTCGGCAGTGTTTCTAATTTTTCAATATATTGGTAATAATATTTCCTAGCGCATTGTTTGAACGTGTTAATAGAACTTGGACTCTGTACACGAGCTGCTTTTAATGCCGGCCGTTCATTAATAGTTGTGATTAGAACCTCTTTTTGCATCATAAAATAAGTAAGGAGATAATATTTAAAGGTATTTGTTCACTGATCAGTGATTTTAATCGGAAAACGCTTATCAATCTCTTGATAATATTCATTTATTCTGCTGAGTAAGGACGGCAGGAGTAATTGTTCAACTTTTTCACGATAGGATTCAGAAAGATGAGCAAATTCTATTATCCTATATCTATTTTTGATTTTTTCTACTAAAAGTATATCGCGCAAACGCTTTAACTGCCTTCGTACATTAGAAGAAGCAACCCCTAACAAAGGCAGATTATTCTCTTTTCTAAATTCCACTACTAAATCTTTTACTACTTCAGATCCAAGTTCTTTTTTTTCTGTTTTTGCACGGAGAAGAACATAGAGAATATCAACTATAATATCACGCGAGTCTCCTGGCTGCAGTAAACCAATGCTTAAGCAGAATTTTCTTACTAAATCCCTTGTTTCCAAGCTCTGCGGTTTTTCATAACGCCTTAACACCATTTCCATTAATGGAGTATCTCGTGATATTTTTTTCATGGTTAATTCCTCTATTATGCACGCTTTGCAAGTATTTTGCAAAGTTCTCTATGATTAATAGTGCATATACCTATTTATATACTTCACACCACAATGTCCAGTGATAACGGTTATAATCCGTTAAAAGGTAGTTTATATTAGTTATAGAGTGTTTTGCCCACTGGACATCTGATTAAAAGTTTTAATCTTTATATGGTTTGTGTTAGAAGTTCTTTTTATTTTCAATCAGTTTCTTGTTTTTTCCATCAAAACACCACTAATAAATTAGGATAAAAATGAACTTAATGAGCGTTAGTTGCAATCGAGAAAGGGGCTAAGAATGATGTCTTTGTCCAGCTTCCAAAATAGCTTTGTAAACCGCCCAATTAGATTCATCAAACCTATCTTTTAATTCCTCAGAATCAGATCCTAAACCAAAAATCTCATTTAATGCTATTGCTACAGCAGGACTTCGATTTTTTCCTCTACTGCAATGCACTAATAATGCTTCAACTCCATTTCTGCTTTCAGCAAAGTCTCTTACAAGTGCATTTGCAATATCTTCTGTTATTGTTGCAGGTCCTGCTTGATAAAATGCATCATTATCATCAAATGTATATTCCGCAATTCTTTGATAAAAATGAGATTTTTGTAATTCTATTCTGTAATCTGAAAAACTTGAAAAGATTCTGATTGCATAGGTAGGTTTAACTGGCTGATGTTCCACCGCTTCTGACAAAGACATTATATGTAAATCCATGTATTACAGAAATAACCCATAAGCTATAAATTTTATGTACGCCCCTTTCTCGACTTCTTCGGATTTCTTCAAAATCCTCGACCACGCTGCGCTCTCGCCCATCTGCTCGTGGCAATTTTAACGATAACGAACTAAAAAACGAACGAGGGGGGAATTCCATAACGAACGACTACCATTGGACAATTTAGAATAGCATTTAAAAAGAAAACATTATAAACATGAGATATTACACTATCATAAGGGGTAATATGGAAGCAGAATTATTAAAAAAAGAGCCTGAAATGATACAAGATGTTATTAAACAGAATAATGTAGGTGCATTAGTAAAATCACTTGATAGATTAGGTAGGCTAGACGAAAACTTTGATATTACACCTTTAATGAATCTTCTCAAACATGATAATGATAAAGTTAGAAGTTTAGCAATAAAAAACTTAGCAAAAATAGGAGATGATAATCTCGCCACCGTATTCGTTAATGTTGTTGAACAAGATAATAGTTCGAGTGTTAGACGTGAAGCTGTTTCGGGCATTGGAAGATTAAGAAATATATCTAATAAACAAGTATTGTTTAAATATTTAAATGACTCAGACCCTGAAGTAGTCATGCAAGCTATGCGAGGATTGCTGGTTTTCAAAGAAGATAAAGATATTCAAGAAAAACTTAAAAAATTAAATAGTCATCCTAATGAAATGATTCAAGAGGTTATAAAAAAAGAGTTTTTCAGTAATTCTTCAAATGGTTTTGATCCAAATCATACAGCTTCACCTGATTTTATGAAAAATACTCTAGTTTGTGGAGATGTTAGGGAAATATTAAAATTAGTAAAAAATGAGTCAGTTCATTTAACTTTTACTTCTCCCCCATATTATAATGCAAGAGATTATTCTATTTATTCTAGTTATAAGGAATATTTAGAATTTTTAGAAGAAGTGTTTAAAGAAGTTCATAGAATTACAAAAGAAGGTCGTTTTTTTTTATTGAACACATCACCTATTATTATCCCTCGTGTAGGCAGGCAATATTCTAGCAAACGATATCCTATTCCTTATGATATACACCCTCTATTAATTAAAATAGGTTGGGAATTTATTGATGATATTGTTTGGGAAAAGCCAGAAGCAAGTGCTAAAAATAGAAATGCTGGTTTTTTACAACATCGAAAACCCTTAGGATATAAACCTAATGCATGCACGGAGTGTGTAATGGTTTATAGAAAAAAGACAGATAAATTAATAGATTGGAATATTAAACAATACGATAAAAAAATAGTTGAAGAAAGTAAAATTAACGGAGATTTTGAATCATCAAATGTTTGGAAGATAGACCCTACATTTGATAAAACTCACAGTGCAGTTTTTCCATTAGAACTCTGCAACAAAGTCATTAAATTCTATTCTTTTAAAGGTGATTTAGTCTTTGATCCTTTTGCAGGGAGTGGAACATTTGGCAAATCTGCTTTAAATCTTGATAGATTTTTCTTTTTGACGGAAAAAGAAAAAAAATATGTTGATAGGATAAAAGAGAATCTTACTCAAACAAAAATTTTTACGGATAGCAAATTTAGACCTAAGTTTTTAAATATAAAAGAATTTGAGAGGATAATAAAATGACAATAACATTAACTGAACAAGTCGCCAAAAATATAATAAAGAAACTAATGGATGGGGAAGATTACAGAATTGAAATAGTCACACTAATCAATGCAGAATTTTTACAATATACTGTTGACTTCTTTAAAAAAATTATTGATGCAAAATTGAAAAACAAAGATATAACTGTTGATTGGTATAAAAAAGAATTTCTTAATAAAAATCTTCCTGCTGAAGATATAGCAATTAATTCGGGTCTTAACAAAAAAACAATTTCTAATATGTACAATTCTGCAACAAAAGAGATAGTTATAGAAGCCTCAAATGAACATTACGATACACTTTATCAAACAATACAATCCTTAGTAGATGGTGAAGAAGGATTAAACATCACCCTTACTCTAAAATTTAAAGGAGTAAGCGTAGACTTAAATGTTGCTGAAAGTTTAATAGTTATAAATACTTTAGCAGTCAAACGAGCGGCACTTAGGGGTGGGCTTTGGAGTACAGCCGGAAAAAGAGTCGAAAAACCACTTATGTTAACATTATGTGAATTATATGGTGTAACTGAAAAAAATTACAAAATAAAAGTAAAAAGCAAAATACAAACTGATGAAGATTTTGAAAGAGAGATTGATTTTTATTTAAGCAATAAAGGTACAGATTTTCTTTGTGAAGTGAAATTAATGGGAAAAGGAAATCCAGAAAGTGCAGATGCGGTTATCGCAAGAGATAGTTCTGTTTTTGTTGCTGATAAATTATCTGATACAAATAAAAAACAATTGAATAGTCTTAAAGTGGGATGGGTTGAATTGAGAGATAAGGACGGATATAAGAGATTTAATAAAGTTTTAGAAGATTTAGGAATACCTCATAAAGAATTTAAGGGAGACGCGAATAAAGAGCTAGATAAAATATTTGCAAAGATCTTTAACAAATAAACCTTACTCTTCTTTTTTGTAAAAAAGAAGCAAAAAACACATGCCCCCTCCCCCTACGAACGACGAACTAAAATTGTCTCCTTGAGGTATGTCCTTGATGGCTCACTGTGTTCGCTTGATTGAATACACCCCTGAAATTACTTTGATTTTTTGCCTTCGGCATCGTTGCACTAAAACTTTGTCTTCTCTCCAGTAAGAGAGCATAACATTGATTTAATGACTTGGTTTCGCTACGCCAAATTTTTTAGATTTAATTAAATGAGAAAACTTCAGCAAAAATAAAATGAACAGAAAAGAAAGAAAAGAAAAAATAGTAATTTTTAGAACCAGGGACCATTCTCAGCACGCCATGCTCTATATGGATCTTTCTTCCATTCAGATGTAACTTGTGTCACGACGGCATAACCTCTTTTAGAATCTAAACCTACCAGTGTAGCTTGATAATCTCGTCCATCACCACCCCTCCAGTAGATTTCCAATCCACTATCAGCAGCCTTTACTTCTGGCAGACTTACTGCTCCTGCTAATCGTACACGTTGTGCATTTTGTTGCTTACGAGGCAATTCTAGGCTATTTGATTCCCCCGACCATCTAAGTTGAGCAATTTGTTCTGTTAGAGCCCCTATATCTGAAACTTTCACTAGTCTATTTGGATATGTCATTTTATTTTCCTCCACATTTTAGAGCCTATCGGCTTATTAATTTTTACGGTAAATTTCTCAGAAAACCGACTTTTCCTTTCCAAGCAAAATGGATTTCAACCCGAAGCGAAGAACAGAAAGTTATGTCGGATTATTGACAATTAAAAACTAAAAGAACTAAAACGAGCAGAATTAACATTCAATATTTTCTTACTAGTCACGTGTGTCATGACATATAGAAACCACAACTTCTATTTAAACTTTTTGTAGTGATGTTACTATTCTTTGATTTCTTTTGCCATTGAAGACATTAAGGCACATAGGTTTTCATCAGTAGAAATACTTAGTTTAATCAAATTCTGTCTTTGCAAACCTTGTTTTTTTCTCATTTCCTGGACACGCCGTATTATTTCCCTGCTATAGCCTTCACCATCGAGTTCTGGCGTTCTTTCAATGTCAATTAATAAATCACCATATTTATACTCTGCTGAAATATAATTTGCTGGAAGCGTTTTTTCAAAAACAAGATGATCTTTAGTTACGTTAAAGGTTTTAGCTCCAACCTTTAACTTAAAAGAACCTTCTTTGTCAATATGTTTGATAAGAGTATGTTCATTTTCTGTTAATAATGCTGAAATAATTTTTGGAACATCATTGCCAAATGTTGGACCAAGTGATTTATAATTAGGCTTTACTTTAATACTCATCTTGTCAAAGCTTTTCACTATTTCAATAAATTTTACATTGGTCTGAGTTGCTATAATTGATTCCATAAAGGTAAGTATCGACTTTATTTCTTCATCCATAGTGACGATAACGACTTTTTTCAATGGCCATCGCACACCTAATTGCGCTTTTTCTCGGGCAGATAAAATACTCTGCATAGTATCTTTAGCAACGACAAATTCCCGCTCGAGTTTTTCATCAATTTGTTTTTCATCATATGCTGGCCAAACACTTTCGTGAATACTTTGTTCTTTGAGCTTGAATATTTCTTTAAGGTTTTGATAAATCTCTTCACTAACAAAAGGACAAACTGTTGCAAACATCTTTAAACAATCAAAATATACGTGGTAGAATACACGTAAAACTACTTGCTTTATTTCTTTTTCACCTAATGCAAATCTATCCCTGATGGTTTGAATGTAAGTTCTTGACAATTCTAAAAATAATTCTTCAATAATCCATGGAATTTCATTAATCAGATATTGGTCATATTTTTCTGTGACTTTTTTAATAGTAGCATGAAGCCGTGAAAGAATGTACCTATCTTCTAAATCAAGCTCTTTCTTTTCCTTTCTATCCAGAGGAAGAAGTTCAAGATTATGGGCAGTCTTCATGTCAATTAACAGTTTATGGAGATTCCAAAATACATCTAAATTTTTATTTTTTATTTTCATATCTTCAAAATTATAATTTAAATCCAGCATTGGCTTTGCGCCGCCAATTGCATAAAACCTAAAAGTATCAACGCCATATTTGTCAATCACTTCACTGGGTGAAATAACATTGCCGAGAGACTTTGACATTTTTCGTCCTAAAGAATCCTGGACAAAACCATGCATATACACATTTTTGAAAGATATTTTTCTCATTCCTAACATTGAGCAAACCATCAAGACATTAAACCATCCTCTGATTTGGTCTTTTCCTTCAAGAATAAAATCTGCAGGAAATAATTTTGTAAAAAGCTCTTGTTGAGAAGGATAATCCAAACTTATCCATGATGCGCAGCCAGGATCAATCCATACATCCATGACATCTGGAATTCTATTCATGATTCCTTTGCACAAACCATGCGATGTTTTTTGCTTGCAAGGATATTGAGCTTCATCAATCCATGGCTTATGAAGATCTTTTAGTTTTATTTTGCATTTCTCTTCAATTTCTTTTTTTGTTGATAAGACTTCAAAATAACGGCAATCTTTGCACTGCCAAACAGGCAATGGTGTTCCCCAATATCGCTGTTTAGTGATAGAATTATCCCGCAAGTTAACTAACCATGCATCAAATGCATTGAATGCACTATCAGGCACCCAATGAATATTAGTCTTGTTCTCATGAATCATCTGTTCTTTTAAGTCTTCAATTTTAAAGAACCACTGTTTGGTTGTTCGATAGATAATAGGATTATGGCAGCGCCAGCAATGCGCATAACTGTGGTTGTATCTTGCCTTAAATATAAGAGAATTATTCTTATCGATAAGCTGCGCAAATTCTTTGTCATCTTTTTTTGCAACTAAACCGCCAAATGTTGAATGCTCTTTTGGATATACTCCATATTCATCAAGAACATTAAATGGCTTTATCCCTTCTCTAATACAAAGTTCATAATCAGATTCTCCGCATCCAGGAGCAAAATGCACAATCCCTGTTCCATCTTCTAAATTAACATATTCCTCTGAAAGAAGTATCGTGTAAATTTTCTTTTGTGTTTTTTGAGCATCGGTAATATAGGTAAATTCATCGGGAAATGGAGGAATATATTCTTTACCAGCTAGTTTTTCGCCTAAGAATGTTTCAACTTCTTCATACACTGCTGCGCCTATTTCATTCATCACTTTTCCAACTAATTCTTTAGCCATAATCCAATATTCATTGCCTACTTTTAGTTTAGCATAATAGAATTTTGGATGGACTACAGCTGCTAAGTTCAAAGGAATAGTCCATGGAGTTGTTGTCCAGATAACTAAGTATTCGTTCGACTCTTTATTCTTAGTAGTTTTAAGTTTGAATTTTAAATAAACAGAAAGATCATCAATGTTTTTATATTCCAACTCATGTTTTGCCAAAGCTGTTGCGCAGGTGCTGCACCATGACATTGCTCGTTCTCCTTCATATAATCTTTTTTGCTCATGAGCTTTTTTAATCAGCCACCAAATTGCTTCAATGCTTTGCTCAGTAATAGGAGTATATGCATGATCAAAATCCATCCACGCACCAAGACGCTGGAAATCTTTGTTCATTAAGTTCATATTTTCCAAAGAGAATTTTCTGCATTCTTCGATATATCTTTCAACACCAAATGAAGGAATTTCATCTTTGTTTTTGATATTAAACTTTGCCTCTACTTTATGCTCAATCGGCAATCCATGCATGTCATAACCTGCACGATCATAAACATCAAATCCCTGCATTCGCTTGTATCTCAGAACACAGTCTTTCAATGCCTTATTCCAAGCTGTTCCCAAATGTATTTGACCTGAGGTGTAGGGAGGACCATCTAGAAAATAGAACTGTTTTCCCTTTTTATTTCTCTTATTGATTTTTTCCCTGAGTTTATGCTTTTCCCAAAAACTGAGAATTTTTGGCTCAATTACTAATGGTTCATATTTCCCTATTGCCATACTGACTGCTATTAGGTAATTATATATAAAGATTGCTATGGCATTTTGTTTACAAAATGCCTATTCAAAAAAGAAATCATCGTATGATTCTTCTTCACCCGTATCAGGCTCACTAGTATCAGTTGCTGGACTTGGAGCTGCTGGTTGACTGCCAACACATTGGCCTGTTACTTTATCACAACCGTTTGGACAATCGACTAATCCAAGGTTTTCCTGTTTTAAACAAGTACTTGGATGTGCTTTAAATTTATAAGATTGTACGCCGTTAACATGGCATTCATACAAAAATTCAGGGCATTGCTGACCGCCTGTAGGAACTGTTTCTAATACTTGATAATTAGAAACTTCTTGAAAATAAGGTGACTGTAATACTGTTTCACCTTGAGGACCTGCACCTTGACCAGAAGCCTGCCGCTGCAATTCGCTAATATAATCTGCTTGTTCTTGATTATTTTTGCTTCTAAACTCTTTTAACATCTGTTGATTGAAGCATATACCTTTGTAGCACATATCACTGCCGCTACAATCTACATCAGTATTGCAGGACATAACTGCATAACCTGTTGGAGTATTTAGTCCGACAGAAGCCATGGTTAACATACCCATAATAGTAACTGCTACAATGGCAACTATGGGCGCATATAAATGATAATGAGAATGTTTTTCTTCGTATGCTTTATGCATATGTTTTTTCGTATTCTTTCTCATCAATGAACACCTCTACTATAAATCTTTTTTTGAGAAAATGAAGTTTATATATGTTTCGGATTTTGGGCACAATCCAATTTGTAAGTGATATTGCGAAAAGTGCAGGATAGCATCTTCCATAACAAACATCTACAGCCGAGCCGATGGTGGTTGCTGAGTGAAACGAACGCAACTAGGAAAATAGTGATTTTCCGTGGCTGCCGAAGGCATTTTCGCAATATCACTCATTTTTTGGATTGTGCCGGATTTTGTGAAGAAGATGCTTTTGTAGCTCGATCAATATGGCTTTGGATTAATGGTGATAGATACTTTGGAATATCAACACAATCTTGTGCATGTCCATTATATGCTCGCAGTTCATAGGTTATTCTGTCTTCACGATTATATTTTAGAGTAATATCTACGACTTTAAAGCCTGAATTTGGTTTGTAAAAATCATGCAGTTCATGACAATGCCCCACCCATAATAGATTATGTTCTCCGCCCATTGATACTACTTGGCGATAAACACATTTATCAGTTAACCATGTATAAAGATGAAGCAGAATATCTGAGCTTCCATTAAATCCAACTAATTTACTTACTTTTTTTACTTGTTGTTCTAATGTTAGAACCGCAGAAAAAGGAACAATATAAAGCAGAGGAGGTATTGTTGGAGGCATATCAGCATCCATACTTGCTTGTTTATCTCTGATCATTGCTTGGAAACTAGCTACAACAACATCAAGAGATAACATCACATCATTAAATAAAGATGATCCCTGATTAGTACCACTTCCATTAAGAAATCGCGCCTCGAAAAAAAGATGTTTTAAATGCTCTTGGATAATAAGTTCTTCTATAAGACTTTCAACAACATTATGTTCTTCACGTGGAACATTATCTTCAGGAATATGAGAAGGATAAGACGATCTTACAATATATATAAGTCGCTGCATAAAATAGTGTATATCATCATATTTAAAAATTATATGATATTTGTATGTTCAAATGGACCTGTGGCCCAGTCTGGATAAGGCGACAGCCTCCTATTACTTAAGGAGAACTTTGCAAAATACTCGCAAAGCTCGGGTTACTGCCAGTTCGCATTGAGATCTCTGTTTAACAAAGCAATTTTCTCTCTGGAACCTCGAAAATTGCTCGATAAGTCTTTCGAAAATGCTCACAAAATAGGCAGTAACCATAATTTTGCAAAGTTCTCTAAGGAGCTAGCTGTAGATCGCGAGTTCGAATCTCGCCAGGTCCGTATTTTCATATTTTTAAAAATGGGACTTTATGTCCCATCGCTGTTTTTTGGTCAAGCTTTTACGAACGTAAAAGGTTGCGGGACTTCGAATCTCGCCAGGTCCGTATTTTTATATTTTTAAAAATGGGACTTTATGTCCCATCGCTGTTTTTTGGATGAAGCCGAACTGCCAGTTAATTATATAAACACAATTTACTTATTATACAAAATGTACGAGTTAGGCCATTTACTGGAAGGATTGCGGTTTTTAAAACGAAGACTCCAAATTGCAAAACAAGGATTACCGCAATATAAAGGAACTCCTCAGCAGATAGCCAATACTATTGTCAAAAACTGTTTTAATGGGGAGTATTTTCAAGTAAGCAAGGGAAATTTTGCTGTTTTTTATATTCGTGATTTTGGGATTTGTGTTGAAGCGCTGTTGAAATTAGGTTATAAAAAAGAAATTGAAAAAACACTGCAATATTGCCTCCATGTTTATGCAATGCATAATAAAATAACAACGACAATTACTCAAAACCACAAGCCACTAGATGTTTTTGCCTATGCTCCCGACAGTTTAGCATTTTTATTGTATGCTCTTCGTGTTTCTGGAAATAAATATTTAGCAGAAGTCTATAAACCTTTTCTGGAACAACAACTTACGTTTTACTATACATATGTTTTAACTGATCAAGGATTAATCGATTCTAAGAAGCATTTTTCATCAATGAAAGATAATGCCCATACTGTTTCTTCATGTTATAATAATTGCATGAGCTACATGATCCAACAAGAAGCAAACAAGTTGAAGCTTGCCTGTTCATTCAAACATTTTGATTTTAAGAAAATTATTATAGATAATTTTTGGACAGGAAAATACTTTCGTGAAGAATTGGTTGGCAATCATATTTCTGGAGACGCAAATACATTTCCATTCTGGTGCAAGGTTGTTGATGATAAAAAGATGTTCAAAAAATGTCTAAATGAGATACAACGTGTCGGGCTTGATAATCCATTTCCACTCCAATATGCGCGGCAAGAATTCGATCGGCAGCAGTTAAAACTACTCAATATTTTTGCGCAAAATTATGAAGGCTCAACTAATTGGATGCATCTTGGATTATGTTATTTAGATGTTGTTAAAAGATATGATAAAGAATTGTTACAACGTTATTTAGATAAATATACCGAAACAATACAGCGTTATAATAATTTTTTAGAAGTGTTTAACCAAGATGGAACACCATATCATACCTGGTTTTATTATTGCGATGATGGTATGTTATGGGCAAGCAAATATTTGGAGTTGAGGAAATAGATATTATCGATATTTTTCTCTAATCTGTTTTAATGCTTGTTAAATTCTTGCATAATTTGTACGTAATAAGTCTGGGGTTTTAGCGCCTACTTTTGTGAAGCTCCTCTTAGCAAATATCGAGGATTCTTCGGAGTTCCAGAGAGAAAAATCCAATCAAACTAGACTTCAAAAGCTGAACCGGCGCTACCTGAATCCGAAGGATCTCAGGGATTAAAAATAGTAATTTTTAATAAAACCATAGAAGACTTATTACGTACCATAATTTTACCGTCCCATGAGTTTAGCCCAGCTGTTCCTGCCTATTATACCATCAACCCTCAAACCATTATTCATCTGAAACTGGCGTACGGCTCCCTGTGTCTTAGGACCAAACATACCATCTACCTTGAGTCCAGCTCCCCTTCTATTCAGCATGGTCTGAAGTGTACTCACTCCAACACCATGCGAACCAAACATCACGGTATGTGGCGTATGATTTTCAATTGCGTTCCTTGTATGGGGACCGAAGATACCGTCACGTTTCAGTCCATACATGCTTTGCGTAGACCTCACTGCAGTTCTTGTCTTAGGACCGAAAATGCCATCCTCCTTCAGTCCCATACCAAGCCTATTGTTTAAATTTTGCTGAAGTCCTCTAACATAATTGCCCCTCAAACCTATTTTAATTATGCGCGGTTCTGAACTTATTGCTAAGCTGGTTTTCTGACCGAATATACCCTCACGTTTAAGACCGTACATGCCTTGAACGTTCTTTAAAGCTGCCTGTGTCTTAGGACCAAAGACACCATCTTGTTTTAATCCAGTACCAAAACGATTATTGAGATTTTTTTGTAAATTCGAGACTGCACTGCTTCTCATTCCGAATTTCAGAATAGGCGTTCTCTGTCTAAATATTTGACTTGTTTTGTGTCCGACTATGCCGTCTGCACGTACGTTGAAGAGTTTCTGAATATTAATAACTGCATTTCTTGTTTTAAGACCGAAGATGCCATCTTGTTTTAATCCAGTGCCAAAACGATTATTTAGTGCTTGCTGCAAAGACCGAATATCTTTCCCCTGCATTCCCATTCTTAAAGTACTGGAAAATACAGGAGTTCTATTTTTCTCTAAAGCAGGAGATTTAA
This sequence comes from Candidatus Woesearchaeota archaeon, assembly GCA_016192995.1. Classification (NCBI taxonomy): domain Archaea; kingdom Nanobdellati; phylum Candidatus Woesearchaeota; species Candidatus Woesearchaeota archaeon. The sequence continues at coordinate 114,330 of JACPTB010000005.1, read as the reverse complement.
TCACAGGTTTAGGAGAAGGAAGAACTTTAGGCACGGTGATCATTGATGGAGTGGCAAGATTATGGTATGTTCTCTGAGGAACGGTTAATCTTGGTACATATGTTGTGCCCATTAACTGAGAAACTTTTTTAGCAAAATGGTCAAAATACCTGTCTCGTACCTGTGAACCTACTCCCATTAAAGCCTGATTTTGATCATATACAAATTTATTATCATGCCAATAAGCATGATTTTCAAGCTTACCTCCATTGTATTCATCATAATTTCCTAGAAGATGAAAAAATTCATGGGCGAGTGTTCGTACTCTATCATTTATCTTGACATTAATATCACTACTCCCAACCCAATCTCGATTTCTATGTTTCTCAACATCAACTATTTTATGATAGCTGTTGCTTTCTTGGAGAATTACTCGAATAGGTATTGGACGCCCATTTCCATTAACAGGAATAAGTTCCGCTTTATTATGTGCATACTGATTAACAGCCTGCTGTAGTTTTGCCTTGAATTTTTTCTGATCAGCAACCGATATTCCTTTTTCAAACTTATATTTGACACGAACAACTGCGGTCACTGAAGAATCATTATGATTAAAGACAAAATCAAAATTACCGTGAGAGAATTTTCCTAAATCTGTATTACGTTCTATGTATTTACCATTGACCATAAAGTCACGATACTATATTACAATCAGGACTTTTTAAATTTTTTCAATATCGCCGTACAACAAATAGTTTAAAATATATCTGGAACTGAACGCTGGCAATAAGGGCAGGAACGCGGTGTTTTCTTTTCAGAATCATAAGAGAAGGTGTACGTGCATTGCTGGCAAACATATTTAAGTTTAGTTCCTGACCCTGGCATCGGCTTGAAACTTTCTACTTTTTTCTTTTTTTGTGAATATAATTTCTCTAAAATATCATCATCTTTATCCCAGCCTGCTGGTCTAGGAGTTCTGCTTTCTTCACCTTCTCCATCAGGTACAGATGCTTGTTGAGGAGCTTGCGGTGATGAACGATTTAAACCAAGTGAAATTCTTGCTTGATTCATTGCTTGTTGGGTAGAAGTATTTGGCATTATTCTTGCGTTTTTAGGTGAACCTTTTTCTCTGATGCAGTTTGGGCAAACCATCATTTTCGCATCAATATCCATACGAAATTCTGATGCAATTGCATCCCTGCTGCATTTGCGACATTTCACTTTTACCTCATTCTTTGGAAGGTTCATCATATGCGTTTTCGGATATTGATGATGTTTATAAAATTTACTATCACTTCATTTTCAGGTACGTAATAAGTCTGGGGTTTTAGCGCCTACTTTTGTGAAGCTCTTCTTAACTTTACTTTGCGGATTTTTCGGAGTGCCAGAGAGAAAAATCCAATATTTAAATCACTTTGAAGCTGAACCGGCGCTACCTGAATCCGAAGGATCTCAGGGATTAAAAATAGTAATTTTTAATAAAACCATAGAAGACTTATTACGTACATTTTCAGAGAATATTTATAAAATAAGCAAAGAAAAATTACTCAGCCAAAACATACGCAAATATCAACGGAGCAACTATGGTTGCATCTGATTCTATAACAAATTTAGGCGTATCAACACCTAATTTTTCCCAGGTTATTTTCTCATTAGGAACTGCTCCGCTGTATGAACCATAAGAAGTAGTGCTGTCTGAAATCTGGCAGAAATATCCCCATAATTTGCATTGTTTTTCCATATCTTGTCTAATCAAAGGCACAACACAAATGGGAAAATCACCTGCAATTCCTCCTCCAATTTGGAAGAAGCCTAATGAAGTGTCTTTAGTTGTTTCCAAATACCAGTCAATAAGCATGTCCATAAATTCAATTCCTGATTTAACTATCTGGAGATTAGAGAGGTTGCCTCTCTTAAACAGGCCAACAAACATATTTCCTGTAGTGCAATCTTCCCAACCTGGTGTAAAAATAGGAATATTCTTTTCGCAAGCTGCAATAACCCAAGAATCTTTTGGATCAATTTGATGGTAAGGTACAAGCATCTTTTCCCTAATAAGCTGGTAAATAAATTCATAAGGAAAATAACGTTTGCCTTCTTTGTCTGCGCGTTCCCACACTTTGAACAATTGCTGCTCAATTCTTCGCATTGCTTCATGTTCTGGAATGCACGTATCAGTAACGCGATTCATATTTTGATTAAGCAGTTCAAGTTCATCTTCCGGCCGCAGTGATCGATAATGAGGCACGCGCTTGTAATGATTGTGGGCAACAAGATTAAAAAGATCTTCTTCTAAATTGGCGGCGGTGCAGCAAATTGCATGAACTTTGCCTTGCCTGATCATTTCAGCCAAAGAAATCCCTAATTCAGCAGTGCTCATAGCGCCTGCCATGGTAACCAGCATCTTGCCGCCTTGCTTAAGATGTTTAACCCATCCTTCAGCTGCGTCGACAACAACCGCTCCATTAAAATGGCGAAAATTATGTTTAATAAATCTTTTTATGGTTCTAAAATCTTCTTTTGTGTTCATATCCAAATGTGGATGAGTGTGTTGTTTTTATATTTTTTTGTTGTTTTGGCTCTGTCCCGAATGTAGTTTTTGGTGCCATGCTGGTGATTATCCTCCAAATTAGTACGTGAGAAAAAAGGAAGTTCCAGTAGGAATTTTTTCCTTTTTATAAATAAGTGAGATAATCACGGCACCAAAACCGAGGCGTAAGCCGAGATTTGGGACAGAGCCGTTATTTTTTGTCAGCAAAAAAATATATTTAAATATAACCTCATATTAAGAATAACTACGTATTAAAATACGTAGTTGTTTTTAAAATGGATAAAGAAGCTGTTGTCAAAACGGTAAAAAAAAAGAGAAAAGTTCTTTCAAAACGCTATCTTAAGCCTAAGTGGAGTTTTCTAGGTCAGGATAGAAAAGGAATTCTTACCTTAGAAGGTGTTCATGTTACTGATCTTGCTCAGAAATATGGAACGCCGCTTTACATATTGATTGAAAGTGAGATTCGAGACCGGTTGCGAAGATTCAAAAACGCATTTCTTTATGAAAAGCTGCGGCCGCAATATGCTTGCAAATGCAATTCAAATCTTGAAATTCTCAAAATAGTTCGTGAAGAAGGTTTTGAATTAGATGTGAGCAGTGTTGGAGAGATTATTCTTGGCTTGCTTGCAGATTTCTCTCCTGATCAAATTACGTTTACTAATTTGTATAAAACAGAACAGGATATTATGTTTGCTGCAAAAGTCGGCGTTCGTGCTATTACTGCAGATTCTTTAGAAGAGATTAGAAAAATGGGTATGGTTGCAGAAAAAATGCAGAGTCCCATTAGGATGTTTATTCGTATTAATCCAAATATACGGTATGGAAATAAAGTCCAAAAAATACATTCTTTTGGAACTCCTTTAGTTGCTGCTAAATATGGTATTCCTATTGCATATGCAAAAAAAGCAATAGCTTTGGCAAAAAGCTATGAATTTATTGATATTATTGGCTTGCATTTTCATGGAGGGTACATGCCTAATTACCGTGTTTACTTCCAAGCTGCGAAAAAACTGCTTAAGTTAGCTAAATTCTGCAAGGAGGAGTATAATATTATTATCCAGGATATTGATCTAGGGGGAGGATTTCCTGTTCAATATAATGATGAAACCATTTTTACTCCAGAAGAGATGGGTAAAAAGTTTGTAAGATATTTTAAGAAGCTTCTTGTTAATTATGATTTGCAATGGCCAAACTTAGTTTTTGAGCCTGGAAAGTTTATTGTAGCTAATGCAGGCGTTGGCTTGGTAAAAGTCATCAGCAAAAAACCTACCAAAAATAAGAAAATCCTTGTAACTGATGGATCAACCTATGCAATGCTACCAGATCCTATTATCTACCAAACATACTACGAAATTCTTCCTGCAACACGGATGTCTTTGCCGAGAGTAAGAAAGTATGATATTGCAGGATGCACCTGTGATTGTATTGATATTCTTGCTTCAAACCGAAAACTGCCGGTATTAAAAGAAAATGACATACTTGCGATTATGGACACTGGTGCTTACAGCAATGCGATGGCATCCAATTTCAATAATCTTAAAAGGCCTCCTATGGTAATGATTAAGGAGAACGGCAGTGTAAAGCTTATCCGAAGAAGAGATCGTTATTCTGAAATGTTTGCTCCGGAGTTAGATGTCTTAAAAATGGCAGATCCAAAAGAGATGAAACAACTTTATAATTTATCGCGAATTAACATGGGCAAAATCTGGGGTCCAAACGGAAAGAAATGATGGATAGTTCTAATTATCAAGTAATAATATAGTGAATAAAATAGGTTAAACCAAATAATATCGGCTGATGAATAAGGTAAATTACCAATGAATGTCTTCCTAGATATGAGAATATAATAAAAAACCTGTTTTCTGGGATCTGTTGCCATCCAAAGATTCTCTTGTCGTTTTCATAAAAAGTTTTTCCTAGAAATATCCCGATTAGAACTACACCAAACCAAAGTATTAAGGGATAATAATCAACGGTTGTTAAGCCATTATATTCAAAACCTAGCCACACAAGCCATTTGAAACTAAAAGTTAGTTGGTTAAGAATGTTTCCTAAAGTAATTAATACTATTCCAAAGATAAGATTAGCATATTTGAATCTAATAAAAAAACTTGAAAGAAAGATGCTCACCCCTATCAAATGTAAGATACCAAAGAAAATATAATTATCTCGCATAAAAAAGTAGGTGATAAGGGTAATAACGGATGCAAGTGACAAGATTTTTGCTGATCGTAGTGAAAATTTCTTCAAACGTTGTGAAAAATTCAAGTTTTTGGCGCTAAGCGCTGCTGAAATTCCAACAATCAATAAAAACAGCGTTGCAGTTGCAACTTGAAACAATTTCCAAAAACCATGATATAAATCAATTGAAAGAAATTGAAAATAAAGTAAATCCCACAACACATGGAATAGTATCATCATACTAATTGCAATTCCTCTGCAAACATCAAGTTCATAAAACCTAACCATCATCAAAGAATATCATAAGTAGTATTTAACAACTGGGGTTGTTAAATGTTAAATAAAAAAATAAAAAAAATATAATCAGAATCAGTTAATCACTGCTTTTTCTTTTTTGATCGCTTTGCTCTTTTCTTTGATCTCTTCTTCGTCGAGCGTTTTGCAGCTCTTCGCTTTGTTGCTCTTCGTTTCTTAGCAGCCATAATTCATTCACCTCTTTTGATCATATTGATCTAATTTTAATTTATGGAACTACTCATATATAAATGTTTTTAAATTTCCGAGAAGATATCTTTATATAGTTTTGTTGATTGTTTAAGATAATGAAGTACATTAAAGAAAATGAGATTATAATTCCCATTGCAATGCCAAAAAAAATTTCCAAGGAATTGCCAGTATTTTACAATCCTGTGATGAAATTAAATCGCGACCTAAGTGTTGCGTTGTTAAAAGCATTGTCACGGAAGCAGCTTCAAATAGCATTGCCTTTAGCAGGAACTGGTGTCAGAGGCGCGCGTTTTTTGAAAGAATTGCCAATATCAATGATCAAAGAAATTCAGGTTAACGATCACGACGCTGCTGCCGTTAAAAAAATCAAAGAATTATTGATCATAAACAAGTTATTGGCTTCAAAAAAAATAATTATTCATCATCAAGATGCAAATGATTTTCTTCTTGCGTCATCAGGTTTTGATTATATTGACATAGATCCTTTTGGAACTCCAAATCCTTTTTTGGATAGCGCCATTAAACGGCTTTCACGCAGCGGCATTCTTGCAGTAACAGCAACTGATACAAGCGCATTAGCTGGAACCTATCCAGATGCGTGCCAAAGAAAATATTGGGCTGCGCCCTTGCGTAATTATCTGATGCATGAGATTGGCTTAAGGATATTAATTCGAAAAGTGCAGCTTATAGGAAGTCAATATGGCAAAGCACTTGCTCCTATTTTTAGCTATACTAAGGAACATTATTATCGTGTTTTTTTCTCTTGTGTTAAAGGAAAAAAAACAGTTGATTCTTTCTTACAGCAGCACGCGTATTTTTTGTTTTGCAAACAATGTTTTGGATTTAAAGTTAGTGCTTATAATCAAGATGTTTGCTGTAAAAACAAAATGATATTTGCAGGACCATTGTGGATTGGAAATTTATGGGACAGCGCCTTAGTAAAAAATATGGAATTAGGTGCATTAGAACAAATAAAAGAAGAATCATTAGTTGATGTTGTTGGGTTTTATGATATTCATGAATTAGTTTCACGTTATAAATTAGAAATGCCTAAATTCGAAGAGATTATGAATCAGATTAGAACGAAAGGCTATCAAGCTGCAAGAACTCATATTTCTCCTTATGGAATAAGAACAAATGCATCGTTGAAAGAAGTAATTAAGTGTATTAAGAAGTGTTAAGATATTTTTGGGGATATAAATCTTTAAATAAGCATATCCTTCTCCTTAAATTAAATGGTCGATAATAAAAAAAATGTGGACTTAAAGAATAATAATGATTCTGAAAATGATTCTATCAATAAATTAAATCAATTAGGGCATGAAATAACTAAATTGACAAAAAAACCATTACTGATATTATATTATTGCGATGCCGAAGGGAGAATATTTCACCCTGATGCACCTCTTTTATTTGATATTTTATCAAGTAAAGTTGAGAAACCAATAGAAGAATTAGATGTATTAATACATACTAAAGGGGGTCATCCAAACACAGCATATAAAATGATTCAAATAATCAGGAAGTTTGCTTATAAAGTAAATTTTTTGATTCCCCATCATGCTTATAGTGGTGGAACTTTAATGTCATTAGGTGCAAATAAGATTTATATGGGGCCATATGCATCTCTTGGACCGATAGACTTACAATTATACGGAGGTGCACTCCCCCTTTTATCTATTCAGAAATATATTGAATTTATAAAGGATGCAAAAGATAAATTATCACCCTGCGAAAATCCTTCTTGTCCCAATCATAAGGCAATTGACGTTGAAAAAGTATTAATCTTAGAATTAACAAAAGAATTTACCCCTTCTCAAATAGGGCAATTATTTAATTTAAAAAAATTAACAGAATATTATGCTAAAGTATTACTAAATGATTATATGTTTAAATATGATGAAAATAGGAAAAAAACAGTAGAAAGGATCGTTGAGAGATTAAATACTGATTATCCTTCACATGACTTTGATATTGACATAACTATTGCGGAGGGCTTGGGTTTAAAAGTGGATTTCATAACACCTGAGTTATTCTTTGTCTTAGATAAATTTATAAACCTTTGTCACATAAGTAAGAATAATGGAGAGATATGTTTTTTTTTACCAAGAGATAAATTAGAAGGTTCACGAAACGATTTTAGGACTCCATATTTTGCGCTATTTATGTATATTTGAGGTGATAGAATGATAAATAAATTTAATAAAAATAAAGAAAAAGAGGACTCTCAAAGAAAATTCCTTCAAGAGTATATTAAGCGATTAGAACTAAGTGGATTACTAATCCCACGGAGAGATCAGCCTACAAAAGAAGAAAATAAGAAAGGTCTATGTTTTTCTTAAGTTTATCCAATTGCTCTTCTCACATCAATAACATCAACAGAATTTACTCCTTGAATCTTTGCTATGTCATTTTCTAAGGATTCAGTAGAACCTTTTTCTTCAGGAGTTATGATGATAAGATGCAATGCTTTTAATCCAAAAGCTACGGGATGAATCTCAGTTTTGCCTAATGCTGCGCCAAACGAAGTAATGCATTTTTCAGCTTTTACTTCTATTGCTTTTAGATCGGTATCTGGTGATTCAGGCATCACTTTAATAGTTGCTACAACACTTACTATAATAATCACCTAATTTGGGCCTTCAAAGCTGCATTTTGGGCATTTGTAAGGAGCTGCTATAACACGAGCATATTCAGAACGCACTATTTCATAGTCTCCACATTGAGGACATTTAAAAGTAACTGAGCCAATATCATTAGCTATTTTTTGACCAGTGGAAACACATTTTATATCTGCTTTCATAAAAGCACCCCATATATCATATTATTATTATTAAATCTAAAAAAGCAGCGGGTTATTTATATAATTTTCCCCCTGCAGTACGTAATAAGTCTGGGGTTTTAGCGCCTACTTTTGTGAAGCTCCTCGATATCTTTATTGGAGATTTTTCGGGGTTCCTTGCCGATAGGCAAGTCTTATAATCCCAGACGCAAGCCAACTTATGAATCCTTGATTTATATTATTGAGGGAGTCGGGATTATATTTATAGAGAGAAAAATCCAATCAAACTACACTTCAAAAGCTGAACCGGCGCTACCTGAATCCGAAGGATCTCAGGGATTAAAAATAGTGATTTTTAATAAAACCAAAGAAGACTTATTACATACCCCCTGTACTGATACTATCAATTAGGTACAACAAAGTTATATATAGTCTATATATTAATTATTGAAAATAATTAATAATAATGATAACTAAGGGATATGCGTATGGGGTCGAAAAGTATTGAAACAATGCCAGAACCTCCTGAGCCACCAGAAGGTTTTGCTGAAACTGAAATAGTTGCAGAACCTAAAGAAGGTTTTCTTGAAAAATTATTTGCTAAGAAAAAGCATGAATTAGAGCAGAAAGCACTGCAACAGAGCAAAGCTCAGGGATTAGATGTTGCAGTAAAAAAAGCTTCAAAAGAGCCAGCTGCGGTTGTAGAGCATGAAATAAAACCTGAAGATTTAAGTGAAAAACCAGGATTTTTTGATAAATTATTGGGGTTAAAGCCTGCAACAGAAAGTTCAAAAGCTCCTGAAATCGCTTTTTCTCCTCAAAAGGCAAAGATTGCTCTTGGAAAGAAACCATTTGTTTCAGTAAGGCCTGACAAAGTAACGATATCTACGCTTCCTGAAATTAAAGATTTCGAAAAAAAAGTGCACGCTGATCTTGAAGATATTCAATTACTTGAAATAAATACTACTAAGAAAGAGATAGATCTTAACCAATTAACTACTTTAGCAGATGCTAAGAAGCATATTAAGAGAAGAGAGAAACAATTAGAACATGATGTTAAGGAATTACAGCGCGCTTATGCTCAATTACTGCAGCATTATAAATCATTATCTAAACGCGAAGATGATGTGCTTAAACATGAAGAAAGGCTCAAGAAAATTCGCGCAGAGTTTGAAGCAAAGGAAATAGAAGTACATATGCGAGAAGAAGGCGTCATTAGAAATGAGATGGTTCTTAAAGATAATAAGGCATTGCTTGATAGGGAAGAACTTAGCTTGATTAAAAAAATAAGCAAGCTTGAGAAAGATCAAACTGAACTCGATGAAAAGGAGCAAGAAGTTATCAATTCCATCAAAAGGCTGGAAAAAGAAAAAGAAGAGAATATCGCTTTTGCAAGAGAATTAACCAAAATCAAGAATGAGCTTAATGATCGCGAATTAGCTATAGCTCCAACAGAGAAAAAGCTTCAGCAGTTCAAAGGAGAGCTTGATTTCAGAGAAAAACAATTACAAGATAGTGGAAGGGAGTTAACTGAACAGCAAAAACTGCTTGAAAAACAAGAAGCTGCTATTTCTGGAACCGTGCAAAAGATTGAAGATGATAAAGAGCTTATTAGTCAGAAAGAAAATGCCATTGTTAAAGAAATTACGAAGTTTGAACGATTAAAAGAAGAGATCAAAGATAAAGCAAGGGCTTTAACCTTGAAAGAACAAGATGCTGATATGAAGATTTCTCTTAATAACCAACGGAGCAAGGAATTAAATGATCTTGCTAAAAAATTAGAGCACAAAGAAAAACAGCTGGAAACATTAGCTGAAGAAATCAAAGACTTCAAAAAACTTCTCGAGCATAAAAAAGAGCTTGAACGAATTGTTGACCGGCTTCAGAAAAGATCAAGAGGGATCTATAATCGCATTGAGTCTCCGCTAATCAAAGAGGAGCATAAAAATGTCGTGCAGAAAGTAGTTGATGTTGCTGAAGAAATAAAAGCATTTATGGGCAAGACACAGAAGCTCATTGACAATAAGAACTATGCTGAAGCACATAATAATATTGATCAGCTGATGAATATGTACAGCCACCTTGATGACAGCAACTTGCGCAAAAAAGAGATTTATTATGATATTCTTTCTTTAAAAAATCAAATGAAGCTGGCATTGCATACTGAATAAATAATATTAGTTATCTTCTACAATTCTTTCTAGTGTAATACTTTCAGGAGTTACTTCATTGACTTGGAATGATCCTATTCTCTTTCTATCTTTTGGATAGAATAATGGTGTTTGAGTTATCAAAGTTTGTCCTACTTTAAGCTGACACATTGTTATTTCTTTCATGTTCATCACCAACTATTTCATAGAAAATCTCTAATTCTTATTAAGTAATATAACGTGTCCTGATAATAGCAGTCTATTTATTATATTTAACTCACCACTACTGGTGTAGTAAATAGAAAGATTAAAATACTCTCTGTTATCTCTTAATCATTAACAAAAGCGAAACATTTATAATAAAATTATTATATCATTATAATAAAAATGTTAAAACAAGATGAATTAAAGGTCTTAATGGTATTATTTGATGATTTAACTAAGGATATGACTCTTTCAGATATAGCCAGAGCTTTAAAACAAAAATATCCTCAAACATACAAGATTATATTAGGACTTGAAAAAAAGCAATTGCTCAACATAAAAACTATTGGCAAAAGCAAAGTAGTCACCTTAGATTTTGAAAAAGATCATCCTGAATATATTATTGCTGAAGTAGCTAGAACAAAAAACGCCTGTAAAAATTCAGTTATTCGAATTACTAAAGAGGATGTTACTCAACTTCAAAAAAATGTTATTTGTATCTTATTTGGTAGTTATGCTAATAATACTCAGAAAAAAGAGTCAGATGTTGATTTGTTATTTGTTATTCCTGAAGAATTTGATTATGGTAAGTTTGATACTATTGTAAGAAATAAGATTATACTTTACAATCCCGATATCAATATTGGCACTGAACAAAGTTTATTCGAAATGTGGCAGTATCCTAATAAATTAAATGTAGGTAATGAAATTCTTAAGAAACATATCATTTTATATGGAACAGAACATTATCTTACTTTATTGAGGAAACACTATGTTGGATAAGAAACAGATCGAAGAAAGCGCAAGGATTATCAAACAATTAATAAGTGAAGGAACTATAATAACACATGAAAATTATAAAGATTCTGTTGAAGATGCTGAAGAGCTGTTGAACTTAGGCAAAAATAAAATTAAAGAACTTGTTACTTATTTAGACAATGAGCAAACTAAACGAAAGCGTTACACTTATGACATGGGTGAAAAAGCAGAATTACAAAAAGTAGAGACTTCATTAAAAAGAGCAACAGAATTCATAAATGAAATTAGTTTAGCACTTAGGTAATAAATATGGACATTACACCACTCAAAGAATCCGGTTTAACAGATGGTGAAATCAAAGTATATCTCGCATTATTGGGATTAGGATCCTCAACAACAGGCCCGATTATTGAAAAATCCGGCATTGCAAAATCAATTGTCTATCAGATTCTTGAACGATTAATGCAAAAAGGATTAGTTTCTTTTATTACCAGCGAAAAAACAAAGTATTTTCAGGCTGCTGAACCAAAGAAATTATTGCAGTATGTTGAAGAACGTGAGAAAAAACTGCAGGAAAATAAAAACCAGGTTGCAGCATTGCTTCCTGAATTAGAATTAAAGCAAAAGATGGCAAAAGAGAGCCAAACAAACCAAGTGCGCGTCTACAAAGGTTTCAAAGGAATAACAACAGCTCATGAACATACCTACGATAAGCTTGGGAAAGACGATGAATATTATTACCTTGGTGTTTTTCCCGAACAAGAATCTTATTTTCATGCGTATTGGCAAAAAGATCATATGCGTAGAGCTAAAGCTGGCATTGGGTGCAAATTGTTATTTAATCAAGAAACTGACATTAAGATATTGAATAATAGAAATTCATTCAAGCATTGCGATGCCCGTTACATGCCGATAAAGATGAAAACACCTGCGTGGTTTATGGGTTATAAAGATACTGCAGTTATTGGCTTGCAGGAAAAACAAATTGCCATTGAAATAGTCGATCAGCAAATAGCAGATTCATTCAAAGCTTATTTTGATGAATTCTGGAAATTGTCAAAGAAATTAAAGAAAATTTAATGCTATTGCTTAATCTAATCCTAACAGCAATATCATCACAACTATTCCTAATATAAACATAAGTACCTGCAATATTGATTTTTTAGTTGAAGTATCTTTATGCAATTCAGGAATTAAATCTGCACCTGCAATGTAGACAAATCCTCCAACAGCAAATGGTATTAAAAATTGAGTAAGGTTCTGAACATAATTTTGGATGATGAGCGCTACAATCCCTCCTGCTACAGCAGTAAGCGCTGTTATAAAATTAAACAATAAGGCTTTTTTTCTGGTAAAACCGCCATGTAAAAGCACGCCAAAATCTCCCATTTCCTGAGGAATTTCATGGAGAATTACTGCAAGCGTTGTTGCTATACCAACAGGAACACTTACCAGATAACTTGCGCCAATAATTAAACCATCAATAAAATTATGAATAGCGTCTCCCAACAAATTCATTACTGCAAACGGATGAGCATGGTGTTTTCCGATATCATGCTCGCAATCATGATGTTTTTTAGCATTAGCAGTATGATGACAATGATGCCAATGAATCATTTTCTCGACAATAAACATGAATACAATTCCAAACAATATTGAAAATGAAATGGTAATGGTAAAACCTGTTTCTTCAACAACTTCAGGCAATAAATGGATAAACGCATCCCCAAATAAAGCGCCTGCAGCAAAACTGACAAAATAAAGAAGTATTTTTCTTAATATATTGGGATTAAGCGTTAATCCTAATGCACCAACAAATGACAGTAAGCTTACTATAAGAACACTAAGCAAGGTATATGCCCAAATAGTCATCATAGTTCGATTAATAGTTTGGAATATTTATAAATTTTACTGAGAATCATTCTCAATAAGCCAACCTTTAAATAGTGATATTACTTCTGCTCCGTTGCATGGAACGAATGACCAAACAAAAGAAATTATTGTACGATGAAACCAATAAACTTCACAAATTATTTGATGCTTACATGCTCCATGAAAAGATTTTGCAAAAAGATAAAGGTATGGGGATAGCAACAGTCTATCGTTTTCTCAATGATCTTGAAAAAAAAGGAGAAATTCATGCCTATCTCTGTGATAACAAACGAATGTATTCAACCGGCGCTAAAAGCCATATTCATTTTCAATGTGAAGTGTGCAAAACATTCAAGCATATTGATCAAGCCAATGTTGACTTTTTAAAAAATCTTACTCAAGAAGATATTTGTCATTTTGAGATTAATATTAATGGTGTTTGCGCGAAGTGCAAAGAGAAATAAATAACAGTTTCTGAAAATCCCCTTGTCTAAGTAACTGAAGGATTAATAATTAAATCTTCTTTCATAATTTTTATGATCCATCCATTCAAGAATAATGCTTAATACGATCACTTCTTTTGACTCTATAGAATAAATTAATCGCCAAGCACCAGGAAGATTATATTTCCATGCGTTAGTAACGTTATATTTTTGAATATATTCTTTTGGGATTAATTTTTTAGGAATTTGTATTCCACAAAAAGCATTTGTAGTTATATCATTAAATGCTCGTTCTAAATATTTACGTAATTCAATATCATAATTATCAGATTTTTCAAGATCATCAAATGCTTTCTTAATCTTATCATCAGCAAATTGGACTTTAGATGGAAGCTTCATATTTTTTTCTCCTGTATTCTTTGAATTGCAATTTTCAATTCATCTTCTCCTTTTTTCATTATTCTATATTCTCTAGCTGTACCATGTCCTTCTTTTCGATGTGACTGAACTAATGCTTTTTCATCAAGTTGCCTTAATGACATAGAAACATTCGGCCAGGAAATCTTAATACGGAATATCTCATTTAATGCGTTTATGATATGGGGCGAAGAAACCCATTCTAATTTTAATTCTTTGCTAAATAAATCTAATATACCCAATGTTTTTAATGTAATAGTTGGTAGTTCATAGATATGAGTATAATTAGATTTATCTACTGTTAAAAGTTGTTTCACGAATAAGTCATTATTGTCTATTTTAGGAACACTAGTCATAGTTTTTTTAATTTCAGAGGTTATTGGCTCTTTTACTCCCTCCATCTTTTTGTGTTGATTTAAATATCCTAAATCTGAATTATATTTTGAATCCAACTCACTCAATATTTTTTCAATATGTAATGGCATTACTAGATAAGTTCCTTTTTCTAAGCGTGATATGATCTTTAGATCTAAAATATCTTTTAATCTAGCAAAAACTACAGGCTTATCTTCACATAACATTGTAGCTATTTCATCTCCCGTTAGCTCTGGCTTAATTGTTGGATCTAATTTGCTCGCTAAAAATCTTCCTATCAAGGAAAGTATGATCTTATCACGTAGTGGTATATTTTGCTTCTCCAAATAGACATTTCCATCAGAATCAACTTTGCAATAAGTTAACGCTTTCTGAATTAGTAATGGCAATCTCTCTTCCTCGTATTTAGATTTATCAATAATAAATTTTTTTTTAAGATTTTCTAACTCCATAAGTATTAGAAAAATGAATTAATATATAAATATTTCTATTCAATAAAACTACTTACATCATTTCAATTTAATGAGTAAATACTTCAATTATCACTTGCATGTAGTAAAATTTAAATAGTAGGTAGTTATATCAGTTAATATAATGAATCTCATTGAACCAGAAGAACAAAATTTGAACAAGATCTTAAGATTTCCTCGATTAGATACTGTGTTGACAGTAGAGAAAACAATACAACAATATGATGGGGAATTCAAAAAGAAGGAGTTATGGGAACATTTACCTAAAAAAATGATGTATCAAACATTTTGTGTAATTATAGATTATTTATTATATTCTAGAAAAATTTCTATTGATAATGAAGGTAAAATAGGTTGGATTTATTATCCCTCTAAAGTCGATGAAAGAATTAAGAATAAACATTTGTTTTGGAATCTAGGTCTTACATAATTTGCTGATGAGGATTAATTTAATCTTTTAGCTTTACCTTCTTTAAAATCATCTTCTGCTTTTAGCAAAGCTTTTCTATCATTCATTTATCAATCCGCTTATTTTCTCAACAAACATCTTAACCGGCTCCAAACACATGTTTCTGAAAGAATCTTCGCCTTGAGCTGCAACATGATCAGTAAAAATAACACGATGATCGTTTCCTAATTGCTGTTTTAATCGATCACTGTATACATCCAATCCAATGCCTCTGAATTTAGCATGATGCAATAATAAACCATGTTCATCAATAAGTTCTTGTCGTGAAGTGTTGATAAAAAAACTGTTTTTTTTCATCTGTTTAAACAATTGTTCAGTAATTAATCCTTGAGTATGTTTATTCAAAGGAACATGAACAGTAATAATATCTGCTTCTTTAACAACAGTGTTCATATCTTTCATCGTTACCTGCAATTCATCAAGCACTTTTTGGTCTTGAGGAATTACATCAAAAGCAATAACCTTTGCTTCACAACCAAGTAGTTTTCTTGCAACAAGTTTTCCAATATAACCTAAACCAATAATGCCAATTGTTTTTCCTTTTAATTCAAAAAATGGCGGCTTGGATTTTCTTAATAAACTCCACAAAAGATAAATCGTATGTTCAGCAACGCTGTTGGCATTGCTTCCAGGGCAATGAATAAGCTGGATATTTTTTGCTTTTAATGCTTCAAGATCAAGATTATCTAAGCCAACACTGCAGCTTATGACATATTTGAGTTTTGGGAATTTCTTAAGTTGAGCTGTTTTAAACAAGGTAAATGTTCTTAATACAACAGCTTCAATATCAGGAAATGCTGCTGTTTTTTCAAAGTGCACTTGGCTTACTTTTTGCAAGGTTGTTTTTTTCTGCAACACTTGTTCTGCATCAGTGTGTATTTCTCCGATCAATAATGTTTTCATAATATAGCACTTCTTTATTCTGATCCTTAAGGAGGGGTATTTCCAGTACTAAATCCACCCATCATATTGTCTTTATATTTCTTCTTAACTTTTTCTAGCCATGCTTCCACAATTAGAATTATTTCAGCATCTGCAATGCCTTGATTTTGAGATTCGATATAGTATTGAATGCCTTTATCTGCACCAAAAGTCTGTTGAATCAATAAAGCGAATTTTACAACACGCTCTTTATCATCCCTTTTGCTTGGGTTTTCTGGCATTTTTTAATATCTCCTCTAAATAAATCTTCTTTATTAAATAAGTTTCCAATAATCTTCCAAAATTTAGTCTCTTCCATAGTTATTAGTAAGCTGAAGTTCTTTATAAAAGTTTTTAAAAACCTTTATATATTATCTATTCATATTCACAATTGTTAAGATAGTTGTTTAAATTTAAGGTTTATTGGAGGTTAAGAATATGGCGCATCAACCAAAGAATTTTGATCATTTATTGGGTACATTAAAAGGCATTTCTGACAAACAACTACAAGCTCATTTTGGCTTGTACAATGGTTACGTTAAAAAGTTGAATGAAATTGATGAAAAACTGGAAAAGGCAGATCCTTCTGCAGCAAATTATTCTTTCAATGAATTTTCAGAATTAGCAAGAAGAAGAGTAGTTCCTTTTAACGGCACATTTTTGCATGAATTATATTTTGAAAACCTTTCTGGAACACCTTCAACTGTTTCATCAGCATTAAAAAAAGAACTCGAAAAATCATTTGGAAGTTATGATCGTTTTCTCGCATTATTAAAAGGTTGTGCATCTTCAACACCAGGATGGGTATTGTTAGTCTGGAACTCTCATCAGCAGAGACTAAGCATGGATGTTGTTTATGAACATCATCTTGGACTAAGTGCAGATGCTCAAGTGATTTGCGCATTAGATTGTTGGGAACATGCTTTCATGATTGATTATGGGACAAATAAAGCAGATTATCTCAAAGCATTTATGGAAAATTTGAATTGGAATGCTGTAAATAAAAGATTTGATAATCTTAAAAGGTAAAATTTAATTTCGTTACCCTTCAAAGAGAGTAACAAATGATTATATACCTTCTTCCAAAGAAACTCAATAGATAGCTTAAGCTCTAGATGCGTTTAAGTAAATATATCTAATAACAGATGATGGCATGGCAGACCAGCAACTCGCTAAATATATTGAAATACAACTAAGAAAAGGTTATTCACCTGAAGGAATTAGAAATTTCCTTATTAATTATGGTTATACGCCTGAAGCAGTAGATGAAGGGATTAGTTATGTATATAATCATCACACCCCGCACGGAAGATTCATTATATTTGTAGGTGTAATGATTGCAATTATTGTATCAGGAATATTTTTCTATTTTCAAACAACAACAGAACCAGAACAAGATATCTTTGCCTATACTTTGACTATCAACAATCCAAAAATGATCAGCGGAGAAACTTTGAGTTTTACTAATGGTTTTGACTTTGAAAATAAGCAGAAATACGATATCAACCTCAAGTATAGTATCATTAATAAAAAAACAAACAAGGAACTTGATGTGTGGAAAGAAACAATAAAAAAAAGCGAGGAAATATCATTGCAAAAGACCTATGATGCAAAAAAGCTGATTGTTGGAGATTACAAACTAGTAGTTGATATAAATTACGGCGATACAAAAAAACAATATTTTAAGAGTTTTAAAATAACTGAGCAAAAAGAAGAAATAGGCGGCACACAAAAACAATCTGAAAAAGATATATTTGGAAATAAACAGCAAGCACTTGGAGCAAGTTGTTCTGATGGCATACAAAACCAAGCTGAACAAGGAATAGACTGCGGCGGACCATGCAAAGTATGTGAAAACTGTTTTGATAATATTAAAAACCAAAACGAAGATGGTATCGATTGCGGAGGAATTTGTGAAATCCCTTGTCTAACAAGCGAGGAACCTGCTCAAACTTCAGATACTTTAGGAATCAAAGGGGAGGATGATTACCAAGCATCTGACAATGCTAAAGCATTAGCAAGCAATAATCCTAATCAGTCATTTGAAGTTTGCAAAACAGTTGTTGATGAAGAATTGAGAAATGATTGTTTTTTAGAAATAGCAAAAATAGGAAATAATAGTGTTTACTGCAATGGCATTGTAAATACGCAAAATAAAGACAGCTGTTTAATGTACTTTGTAACTAATTTTCACGAATTTGATGTATGTCAAGGCTTGCATGATGATCAATTTAAAGCAATGTGCAAAGGTTTAGAAGATTTAGATAAAATTAAAAAAGTGCAGCAGCAAGAAAACAAAACTGACAAGCAAAAAGGAGAAGAACTATTAAAAGCATTGAATGTAACGATTATTGAACAACCAGCACAACCTGTCGAAATAATTCCTGAGATTACTGCAATAGGTTTTAATCATCCTTATGAAAAAGCAGCAAATATAACATGGACGACAAATCTTCCAGGAGACAGCATTGTTTACTATGGCATTGATGAAACAAAATTAATTAATGCATTTGATGGCACAGTTACTACTGAGCATTCAGTTGTACTTTCAAATCTTGATGAGAACACCCAGTATATTTTCAAAGTAAGAAGTGTAATGAATAACAAGGTTAAAGAAAGCGATTATTATAGTTTTGTTTGCTGTTCTAATTAAAAAGATAATTCCTTTTTAATATATATACCAGTAAAAATATCATTTTCCTGAAACCGGTCTGCTTCAATCCACTTAAACCGTTTGCTTAAGGCAATCTTAAGAAGCAACGGAGAATTAGGAAAGATATTTTGCTGTGCGATATTGTCAATAGAAACCCATACATTTGTTCCTTTTCTTGTTTTTTTAAGCAGCTTTCCTTTGAAATGGGTTGCTTTTATGACAAAAAGCTGATGATTGTAAGATAACTTTTTTTGTTCATAGGTTTTAGAAGAGAAAATACCTTTCAATGAAAAAGTGCCAGCAGATAAACCCGTTTCTTCTTTAAGACATCGTTCTGCTGACTCGAGAATATATTCTGAAGAATCAATTTTGCCGCCATGAAAACCGCAATACCCTAGCCAAGGTTGTTTTCCTCTCTGAAACATTAACACTTGATTTCTTTTTTCGTCAATAACAACCAATGCAATGCAGATAAGAGGACCTTTCCACTCCTTTCCTGTTTGTGATTTTAAATAAGGAACATACTGCTTTCCTTTTTGAGTTAATTGATAACCTTTTTCTGTTTTCTCAACCAATCCTTTCTGCTCTAATTGTTTTAAATGATAAGCAAACTTATTGCTTTCTCCTTGTTTATGCCATAATTGATTAAAAGTCATAACTGAATGATACATTAATTCAGAAAGGATTCTTTTCTGGACATCTTGAATAGAGATCTCTTTAAGATCAGGAGATAAAGCTGATGATGGTGCTTGTTTAAGTTTCATTTTTCTAAAGTATATAGTTGAGTTTTTAATGTTTTCTTAAAAACGACCACTTACACGCTGTAATTGCGCCATGAGCTCTTTATTTGCAGGCTGTACAGCACGGTTAATGGAATCGGGATTACGTTCATATACTTCCCATGCTTGTTTACCAACAACTTGCATTTGGTCGTAGAGATTTCCAAATTCAGCATCTGAAAGGGTTGGAGTGACTGAGCGTACATATACTAGAGGATCTTCAGCCAAAGAAGATCTGCCAAATCGTATATTTGTTTTTGCTCCACCTTGACGATATAAGGTATTATAAATTTGCAGCATTGCAGATCGCAATAAGTCTGGTGATACACCATCTGGATTTACTTCACATTCAACTGAAGTAATATAAGCAGGTTCTGAAAAGTGCACACCTTTCCCCGTATGGCTCATTTGATATATTCTATCCACACGAAAATCTGCAGGAACATAAATATCTCCTAAAAGACCTTGGCCAATATTTAGTTGATATTTTATAATAATCCTATCAAGTACACCTACGATACCATTATCTTGCTTAAGCATTTGTTCCATAAATGCTCCTGAAACAAGTTTTAATTTAGCAACATCGCGATAATCTTGCAGACGAGGTGTTTTAACCGTAATATTTTTTCCAAGATCATCTTTTTCTGATCGTACAAACAACCAATAAGGCAATGCCGAAATTGGGACTGGTTTGGTTGAAGCATCAAAATCACCAATATCTGCAATAGCCAATGATCCGTCTAAAAACCTGTCGAGAGAAGCAATTTGTTCAGCGTTTCTTCCTAATGTTACACCATGTTTTTTTGCAATCTCCAATAAAACACGTAGATTATCCTGACTTGGAATAAAATGGCGTGTAGGATAAACTGCCCAATCAGCTGTTCCTCCAATATGGCTTGGACGATCTTTTGTTTGGCTCCAATCTCCCTGTTCAAAATAAGTATTTCCAAAAAAGTCTTTTGGTAAAACTAAAACTGTAGCTTCACATTCGCCTATAACAACATCGTCAAGTTCCAAAACATTTGCCATGTAAATCACCTAAAAAACAGGAAAATATTTTTATTAATAAATTAGTATCTCAAATCAATTTGAGAAATCAAATAAAATGAAAATAACTACTCATTCAACCCACTTAATCTTTCCTTTGGATAACTCTCTCTTCAACCTTGTTTTAATACCAGCTAAAAGAGATTTCAATGGTGGAAACTGTTTCACTGCATCGTCTGCGTAATTAGCATAAAATACATCACGATTGTATTCTTTGTATCCTGCTTCCAATATGGAGAGAAATGCTTCAATTTTATCAAGGGCTTTGACAAACTTTGCTTCTTTTGTTTTCTGATCAAGATATTCCTGCCATAATTTTTTGATCTTATTGCCAAAAGGAAAACCTCGAGTGATTATGTTGATCGCTTTCTTTTCATTGGCTATTTTCTGTTTGTTGCTGATTTTGCCGGTAATAACATGGAATGCATCAATATCACCAGTAATAGCTTCTGCAAGATCATGCACAATAGCTATTTTCATCGCATGTTTAACATCAAGTTTTAAACCAAATTCCTCCTCAACAAGAAACGTCATTAATGATAATCGCCAGGAGTGATCAGCAACTGACTCTCTAAGATCTTTGAAGGTTTCACTAAATCTCCACGTAGTTTCAAGTTTGCCAGCTTTTTCAACGAACTTAATAATATCATGCACTTCTTTTTTTCTTTGCATAAGATAACTAAGATATACTTATATTTATAACTATTCTATCTCAGGCACCAATGCATTATGATATTTTTGAGAATATACATTCAAATTGTTAATCTCCATGAGATCTTTTGTTGACGATGGTTTAGGAAATTCAATGGTATAAAAGGTTATTTTCTTTCCCTTGATTAAATCTGTTTCAGATACTTCAAAGAAATACTGTTTATCAAAAACATCAACGGTTAAAGAGGGCGCTTCGATGGGATCAGAAACTTCAACACTAAACAAAGCAAAATCACTATCTTCCAATAAACCATTTACTTGATGCTGGCCTTGTATACTGACATCAGAGATGGATAATGCTGTTGCCAAAGGGAGCATTACGGTTAAAAAAATAAGCAAGAAAACAATGGATTTACTGGAGAGAACTTTGCAAAGTTCTCTGGAGATGTTAGTAACAAAGCTCTTTGAAATCACTGCCAATCACCAACGAGTTTAAATCCGCTTAATACTTTTTGCAGCAAATCCTTGCTCTTAGTAAAATTCTGTTTTTTTAAAACAATTACCTGAATTTTTCTTCTAAGTTTTTCCTCATAAAGTGTTAGATCAAGTTTTTTATCAGAAGAATTAAGTAAAATAATCTCGAGGGAGGATAAAGCAGTTGCTTGGGCTTGCGAGAGTGATCCAGACAAAATAATAACAGGATGGATAAACTCTTGATTAAGAAAAGATAATAATCCTGATTTCTGGAGCTGCAAACGCCAATAAAGATGCAATAACCCTAAAAATTGAGGATTATCCCTGTTAGTAAAATAGAACAAATAATTTCGGTCTGCTTCTTCATGCAATAAACCTTCCTCATGGAGCGATTTTAATACTTTAGAAGCAGTAGGAGCGCTGATGCCGGTTAAACGCGCATATTCACGTACATTAATGCGCCTATAATTATCCTGGAAAAAAGGTTCCAACATGTTAAATATTTCTAACATATGTTAATTATTGTTAACATTCTTTATAAATGTATTGGTTTTAATATATAATAATAGACATGATAAGTGTTAATTTAAATTAACACATGTTAAATTATTTTAACAATCTAACTAACTAAGCTAATAATAACATGTTTAGAGAGATAGAAATAATTAAATAGGAGATAAACAACTTCAACAATATGATTAAAATTGGCGAAATAATAAAAAATAAGATAGAACCAGAACAAATCAAAAAGAAACTCCTTGAACTTGACACCAAAAGAAGGATCAAATTCATAGTACTTTTTGGTAGTGTTGCTTCAAGAAAAAACAATCCCTTATCAGACATAGATATTGCTGTTTATTATGAAGGAACAAGCAACCAGCGATTTGATTTTAGAATTAAAGCTTGTGGAAATCTTCCTGATTATGTTGATGCGCAGATATTTCAGGATTTGCCGTTGTATATTCAAGTAGAGGTTTTAAAGGGAAAAATATTGTATCTTAAAAGTAAAAAGATGTTATTAGATGTTGCG
Organism: Candidatus Woesearchaeota archaeon; assembly: GCA_016192995.1. Lineage (NCBI taxonomy): Archaea > Nanobdellati > Candidatus Woesearchaeota > Candidatus Woesearchaeota archaeon. Next base: position 91,616 of record JACPTB010000005.1, on the reverse strand, counting down.
TTAAAAACCATCCAAGAATACGAAGATTTTAGGCCAATTTATTTGAGGAGTATTGGAATGAGTACTAAAAAAGAGGGGAAGATATGAGTAATACAAAGATTCAACAAAAGATAAGTGAGATTAAAACAAACATCTTAGTCATACAAGAAAATATGCCTGATTCATTTAAGGAATTTCAAGGTATAGGACTAATAAAAGATGGCATTTATAAACGACTTGAATTTTGCATACAAAATCTTATAGATATTTTTTCTATGTTTTATATTGCAAAACATTTAGGCGTTCCTGGTTCTATCGAAGAAATTCTGTTAACACTTGAAAACAGAAAAATTATCTCAAAAAAAAACATAAAACTAATACAGGAAATGAAAGGGTTGCGCAATATTTTAGTTCATATCTATGGAAACATAGATGATAGGAAGATGTATGATCATTTGCAACATCTTGATGACTTTGAAATGATACTTAAAGAAATTGAAGAGATAGTTAATAATAATGGAAAATGATTGTTTGAATTATTTTAAGTCAACATATTCAGCTTCTGGAGTTTCCCTAGCTTCTTTTAAAGTACGTTTTGCATAATCACTCAATTCAAAGTCTTCTTGAAGCATATGTTTAATATATTCAATATTTTGGGTATCAGGATTATAAAAATTAAGATTTTACGTACGTAATAAGTCTGTAGTTTTAGCGCCTACTTTTGTGAAGCTCCTCGATATCTTTATTGGGGATTTTTCGGGGTTCCTTGCCGATAGGCAAGTCTTATAATCCCAGACGCAAGCCAAATTATGAATCCTTGATTTATATTATTGAGGGAGTCGGGATTATATTTATAGAGAGAAAAATCCAATGTTAAATTGTATTCGAAGCTGAACCGGCGCTAAAACCTAAAAAAGACTTATTCCGTACAATTTTACTGCACTTTACTACCATCGGGCATGTCAACAACTATTTCTTCAACATCAGTTTTCAATGCTTTGCCTTGGAATAATAATTTTTTATTCTCGCAGACTATCATAACTTTACTGAATTGTTTGTAATCAATTTCTTTTACTTCAAGCATTTTTTTGCTGGGATAAATAACCTCGCCAATCTTCGATTTTTTAAGCTCAATTAAAACATAATCATCTTCTTCCTTTTCAACAACTAACACCATGCCTTTACTTTCAACACCTCGCAAGGTGCTTGGCTGTAAATTGCACAGAACTGCTACTTTTTTACCAGGTAATTCTTTCAACTGATATCGTGATTTAATTCCAGCTACTAACGGTAATTGTTTGTCCCCAACATTAACCTGCAACACATACAATTTATCCGCATTAGGATGCGGTTCTGCTTTAATAATTTCACCAACTTTAATCAATAATGGAAAATCTTCTTCTTCAACGACAAGAAGATCATTGAGTTCATCCTCAACTTTTTTAAGCACAATAGTTGCTTTTCCCATTTTTTTATTTTCAAAATTAAACCCAATATCGCTCCAGACTAAGCCATCTAAAGCAAGCTGTTTTTCAAGCGAGGTACTAAATTCCGGCAATATTGGTTTTATAAGAATTGATAGATTTCGTACAAGGTTAAGGGTAAACGTCAAAACTTCCTGTGCTTTCTTCTGGTCACTATTCACTAATTCCCATGGTTTAGCATCTTGAAAATATTTATTGCCCAGAGAGGAGATATATAATATCTCCTTGACAGCTTCTTTAAATTCAAATTTGTTATAATGTTCTTTAATGCGATCTACAGCTTTTAAGATTTCTGCCGAGATCTCGTTTTCAGTAAAATGATCACCAATGTTACTGATTTCAGAATTAAAATTTTTATTAACAAAAGATAATGCGCGATAAGCAAGATTGGCAATATTTGCCACTAACTCATTATTAATTTTCTCTTTAAAATCATGGAGATCTAAATTAATATCACTAATAGAGCTTCCTAAATGGCTTGCAAAATAATAACGTAAATATTCTGGCCCGAGATTATTTAAATAATCCCTGGCGGTAATAAAGGTGCCTCTGCTTTTAGACATTTTTTCTTTGTTAACGGTTAAAAATCCATGGACATGAATGTAATCTGGCTTTTTTAACTCTGCTGATGCCAACATTGCCGGCCAGAATAAAAAATGAAAATAAGTTATATCTTTGCCAATAACATGAACAATTTCAGCATTATTCCAATCTTGTTCAGCTCTCCTTACATCTTTATGGGCATAATTAGCATAGCTTGAAATATATCCGATAGGCGCATCAAGCCAGACATAGAAATATTTGGCTTCTTCTCCTGGTATTTTAAATCCAAAATAAGGGCCATCGCGGGATATGCACCAATCCTCTAGTTTTTGCAACCATTGGTCAAGAAAATTAATTATTTCTTTTTGAAATTTTTGCTGCTTAAAATACAAGATAAAATCATTTTTCAATAAACTGAGCTTAAAGAAATAATGTTCTGTTTCTTTGAGCATTGGCTTATTATTGCAAAGAATACAAAATGGGTTTATAAGATCAACGGGATTATAGGTGCTGCCGCATTTCTCACAAACATCGCCATATTGATCTTCAGCTTTGCATTTTGGACAATGGCCTTTAACAAAACGATCTGGCAAAAAACGCTGGCAATGGTCGCAGTAAAGCTGGTTGATGTTCTTTTTATAGATCAAGCCTTTTTCTTGTAATCGCTTGAAGATAAGCTCGCTAAAATATTTATTTTCTTCAGTATTGGTTGAATAATAACTGTCAAAACTGATATGAAAATCATTAAAATCTTTTTGATGCAGTTTAAAATATTTTGCAATTAATTGCTCTGGGGTAATTCCCTGTTTTCGAGCATTGACCTCAATAGGCGTTCCATGAGTGTCATCTGCACAGCAGTAGACAACATCCCTTCCTATTAAGCGTTGAAATCTAACAAAAATATCAGTTTGTATATATTCAACCATGTGCCCAAGATGCAGCGGTCCATTTGCATAGGGCAATGCGCTGGTAACAATTAAACGTTTATTCAGCGTTGCTTCTTTTTTTGCTGTTTTTCCTTTCCCTGAGATCTTTTTAGGCATAGGTTGTTGTCGTGTTAGTTGATTTAAAAAGGTTTTGCATAAAATGGCAGTGGAGAAAATCTATGAGATTTTCTCCACTGCCATTTTAAAACATAATATTTATATACTCTTAGAAAAATAAATAAATAATTACTAGTAAACTTACTAATAATACATTAAATATCATTATTGAGGTGATTTCATGAAAATTATGGATAAAAGAGCGCAAGGCGCTTTAGAGTTCTTAATGACTTATGGATGGGCATTTCTGGTTATTCTTGTCATGGTTGGCGCATTAGCATATTTTGGTATTCTCAACCCCAGCAAATTCCTGCCAGACCGATGTAATTTCGGCGCAGAAATCATGTGTAAGAAAGGAGAATACAGAATTAGTAATTCAGATACTGAAACAATTAAGGTTAATTTAATCAACCAATTTGGTTCAAGTGTTAAAATAAAATCTGTTAAAGTTGATTCTGATGTCACATCATTGTCAGCAGCAAACTGCCTAGATGTCTTTTTTGACGCAACAAAAGTAGGCGGCGCAACAGAATTTTTATGGAACGAAGGTAAAGTAGCAACGCTTAAAGTTGGTTGCGGTGCTAATGCAAAGTCCCTCCCGATTGGTGATAAAGTTAAAGTAACTTTAAATGTCGAATGGTATACAGCAACAGGCAGTGCAGAATTTGCTCATACAACAGCTGGAGATATTTATACATCGATTGTAAAGAGCAGTTAAGCAGATTACTTTCCTCTTCTTATTTTTCTTCTTTATTTTGTTAATTGATTTTTGTTTCAGAGAACTTTGCAAAATTATGGTTACTGCCAATATGGTGAGCATTTTCGAAATATTTATCGGGCAATTTTCGAGGTTCCTTGCCGATAGGCAAGTCTTATAATCCCGATCTTTAGTCGAGATTATATTTATAGAGAGAAAATTACTTTGTTAAACAGAGATCTCAATGCGAACTGGCAGTAACCCGAGCTATGCGAGTATTTTGCAAAGTTCTTTTCAAATCAATTCTTCATTCATTTCTTTAGGAATAGGAATACCCATTATCTTAAGAATAGTCGGCGCAATATTGCTTAATCCTTTATTCCCAACAAGCTTTATTTTCTTCAATTTTGCATCATTGCTCACCAAATGAAACTGCACTGGATTTAAGGTATGGCTTGGTTTGGGAGTTCCATCTGCAAAAAACATTTCTTCGCAGTTGCCATGATCGCCAGTAATCATAATAACATAATTCTTCATGAGTCCATTATCAACTATTTTACCTATGCATGCATCAACTATTTCGCAAGCTTTAATGGTTGCCTTGTAATTTGCAGAATGCCCTACAAGATCAGGATTGGCAAAATTAACTGCAATAAAATCATATTTTGCTTTATTTATTTCTGGAAGAATTTTCTGAGTAATTTGATAAGCAGACATCTCTGGTTGCTGCGCATAATTCGGCACTTTAGGTGAAGGAACCATAATTCTGTCTTCGCCTTTGTTTGGCTTTTCAATTTGGCTGTTAAAAAAGAACGTAACATGTGCATATTTTTCAGTTTCTGCTATCCGCAGTTGTTTTTTGTTATTAACCGCAAGAATCTTTCCTAAATTATTGGTAACATCTTTATGATGAAAAGCAACATGGTTATTGAACGTCTTATCATAATGTGTGAAACTGCAGAAAAACAAGTTTTTGAATTTCTTTGTTTTAAAATGCTTGAATGTTGGATTGATAAAAGCATCAGTCAATTGTCTGGCGCGGTCTGTCCTGAAATTGAAGAAAATAACTGCATCATTATCTTGTATAACTGCAATAGGCTTGTTTTTCTCATCACATAATGCTATTGGTTTAATATAATAATCACTCTGCACTTTTGCATCATAAGCTTCTTCGATAGCAATGCAGGGATCAGACGAACATATTCCTTGAGCTTCAGTCAATAGATGATATGCTTGTTCAGTTCTATCCCAATTATTATCCCTGTCCATAGCATAATACCTACCGACTAATGAGGCTAATTTACCAAGAGGAGCTTTTTGGTTGAATTGATTAAGATACAAGTTGCATGATTTCTCTGCAACATCTCTGCCGTCAAGAAAACAATGAACAAATACTTTTTTGTAAAGCTTTTTGTCAAGATTTTTTTTGGCAAGCTCCAACAATGCATACAAGTGTTCAGTGGTTGCATGGACGCCTTTGTCTGAGAATAATCCCATTAAATGCAACTGCGATGTATGCTTGTTGACATGATTAATCGCATCTAACAAAACTTTGTTATTAAAAAAAGAGTTATCTTTAATAGATTTATCAATCTGCAAATATGATTGAAGAACTGTTCTTCCTGCTCCTATAGTTAAATGCCCAACTTCAGAACCGCCTTGTGTATCTTCTGGCAGACCAACTTCTTCACCGGTGCATTTGAGCAGGGTAAAAGGATAATTTTTAGTATAAAAATCAGTGTTAGGTGTTTTTGCAGCAATCGTTGCATTGCCTTTTTCAAGGGTTGAATATCCCCAACCATCTCTGATGATCAGAATAACTTTTTTTGAATTATTTTTTTTATTTAAATTTTTCATTAAAATAACCTGCCATTGTTGTTAATATTTTCTAGTTTAAGAGGTAATTAATTGGAGGTTATTAATCTCCTATTATATTGTAATTCACCAAGGAACTTTAAACTTTGCTCTCTTTCCTAATTCTTCTTCAATTCTTAATAATCTATTATACTTTGCTAATCGTTCTCCTCTACAGGGCGCGCCAAATTTAGACTGGCCTGTATTTAATGCAACAACTAAATCTGCAATAAAATCGTCAGTTGTTTCTCCGCTTCTATGGCTGACAATGACATTCCAGTTATTTTTAAAAGCTACTTTTGCTGCGTCTAATGCTTCACTGACACTGCCAATTTGATTTACCTTTAAAAGCAACGCATTGCAAAGCTTTCTTTCAAGCGCCATTTTTATTCTGTTAATGTTTGTTACTAATAAATCATCGCCAATAACTTGTATTTTTAGCTTTCTCTCCATAAACGCTTTCCATGCAATGAAATCATCTTGACTAAAGGGATCTTCTATTGAATAGATAGGGTAATGATCAACTAAATCTTCATAAAAATCAGCTAGTATGTTGTGAGAAACTTTTTTGCTATCTATATGGTACTTGCCATCATGCGTGTAGAACTCTGATGCTGCGCAATCCAAGGCCAATTTCACGTTTTTTTCGTAGCCTAGATTTTGAATTGCTTTCATCATTAGGTCTAATGCATCAGTTGTTTTTTTTAGACCTGGCGCAAAACCGCCTTCATCTCCTACATTCGTTGTTAACTCTTTTTTTTTAAGAATGGTTTTTAATTCCTGATACACTTCAGCGCCTACACGAAGGCTCTCAGTAAAATTTTTGTAGCAAGGAACAATCATAAATTCTTGAATAGCAAGGGTGTTAGTTCCATGCACGCCGCCATTAATAACATTCATCATAGGAGCTGGCAATGTTGTTCCTTTTCCGAGAATATTATATAATGGCTTATTTTCAACTAATGCACACGCACGAGCGCATGCCATGCTTACAGCGAGGATTGCATTTGCCCCAAGTTTATGCTTATCATGGGTTCCATCAAGATGCAACATCATTTCATCAATATGGCTTAGTTTTCTTATATCTCTTCCTTGAATTTTCTTTGCAATCAGCGTATTAATATGCTCAACTGCCTGCAATACACCTTTGCCATGATATCGCTTTCCATCCTTATCACGCAATTCTAATGCTTCGTGCTTTCCGGTACTAGCTCCACTTGGTACAGAAGCAAGCACTTTATGATTTCCTACATGAACTTCTGCTTCTACAGTAGGATTGCCCCTGCTATCTAGGATTTCCCGTGCAAACACTTTTTTGATAGTGTACATTGTTGCTATAATAATCACCTTTGTATGATAAAGTATGATGTTTTTAATTTTTTGATTTTTGATATTTATATAGTTTTTGAATAAGAAAAATAAAAAGATTATATTACAATTACCTGAAATCTTCTCTTGTCAATAGGTTCAATAACTACTTCTTGACCTCTTTTTAAATTGTGAAATTCAATAAGTGATTTTGGGAGTTTCACATCAAGAGCATTTCCAGAAGTCCCTATCTTTGTTCTTCCTGAAATTCCCCATAATCCTTTTTGTTTTGCAATCTTCTCTACTTCCTTAAAGGTATCGCCAGTATATATAACTTCACTGCATGAAGAACAAACTAAGGCATCAAATTTACCTAAATTTATTCCTAACAAAACATAATCTGCCTTTTTATGCTGTAATGTTCCTTTGTTGCATTCGTCACATTGCATGTTATTCACCTATTTGTTGATAAAAACAGTTTTAATTTTGTATTTAAAACTTGTGGTTTTAGGTACGTAATAAGTCTTCTATGGTTTTAGTGCCAGTTCAGCTTTTGAAGTCTGCTTGAATTGGATTTTTCTCTCTGGCACTCCGAAAAATCCCCGATGTTGACTAAGAAGAGCTTCACGAAATAGGCACTAAAACCCCAGACTTATTACGTACGGTTTTAGAAAGATATAAAAGGACTGTCTTCAGTTATAACCATATGCAGGCAAAATCAAAGAATATTTTATTTTATACGTTAATTATAGTTGGGCTTGTTGCAGCAAGCTTCTTATTATATGAACATTATACACCAACGCCAAGTAAATTCTGCAATTTTGGCAATAATTTCGATTGCGGCATCGTTAATAAAAGCCCTTATGCAACTATTGATGGTATTTTTTATCTTTTAGCGGTTGATTTTAAACTGCCAATTTCTATTTATAACATACCGATTCCTGTTGCAGGTATGGGGATGATTATTTTGTTCTTGTTAGCATATTTAATGCATGGTGTGCATTATCAAAAAAAAGTATTAGGATTAACACCGCAAAGTGCGTTGAAAGTAATAAAGCTATTACTGATAATGTCCTTAGTATTCTCACTCTATCTATTTTTAATCGAAATCTTTTTATTAAAGACCTACTGTATATTCTGTATTATATTGGATATTATTTTAATAACACTAACCATTATTGCATGTACCATAAAGGTAAGGGGTGAAGGTTTATGAAAAAAATAATTACATTAATAACAATAGCAATAATCTTATTAGTTTTGCTTATTGGATGTAAAAATACAACGCCAAAATACAGTCAAAAAGAACTTGCTGGGTTTGCGCAATGTCTTACTGATAAAGGCGCTGTCATGTATGGCGCATTTTGGTGCCCGCATTGCCAAAACGTAAAGAAACGTTTTGGGAGCGCTTTTCAATTTGTAAAATACGTTGAATGTGATCCTCGTGGAGAAAATGGCAATCCAGATCTTTGTCTTAAAAAAGATATTAAAAATTATGCAACCTTTGAATTTAGCGACGGCACAAGATTAATTGGCGAGCCAACCTTAGAAGAATTATCTGAGAAAACTGGTTGTCCATTAAGTGAATCAACTCCAGGTAACTAATGATACTATTTGAGAATCTTATATTAAAGAGGTGTTATTATCGTTTTAGAATTACCAACATTACCGGTTGTTTTAACAACTGCTGCTGTTGATTCGATTAATCCCTGTGCGATTGGCGTTTTGATTTTATTAATTGCAACACTGCTTTCTCTTTCAAAAAACAGAAATAAAATGCTTGGTGTTGGACTGATATATATTGCCGCAGTATTCTTAACCTATTTAGCTGCTGGTTTTGGTTTATTAGTTGCTATTCAGAAGCTCGGCATAAGTGATATGCTAACGATGATAGTAGCTCTTTTAGTTATTATTCTCGGTATCATTGAGATCAAGGATTTTTGGTGGTATGGTAAAGGGATTAGTCTCCGCATTCCCTTTAAAAGAGCTGAACAAATTAAGAAATATGTAAAAAATGTTTCAGTTCCTGGAAGCATTTTTCTTGGGATTTTTGTTGCAGCTGTTGAATTACCATGTACTGGAGGACCGTATCTTGCTATAACTTCTATGCTCGCTAAAATTGGATTTAGCCTGCCAGTATTCTGGCTATTGGTATTGTATAATTTTATTTTTGTGCTGCCTTTGTTAATTATTTTATCTATTGTTTATTTTGGCGTTGCTACAAAAACTGTTCAGCAGTGGAAAGATACACAAAAAAGATGGATGAGACTGTGTATTGGTTTAGTTATGATTGCGTTGGGAATACTGTTATTATTATGGAATCAAGGTGTGATAGGGATTACACTAAATTAATATAATACATATGATAAATGGTGATTTAGGATGTATAAATTGTTTAGAAAAGAAATAGATGATCAAGGTCGAATTATCTTACCAAGAGAATGGAGAACTCACTTAAAATCAAAAAAAGTGCTTATGATACAAGAAGATGCTGTTATTAAAATAGTTTCAGCTTCAGCTAAATTAAGTTCTTTTTATGATAAGGCAAAACCAAGCACTATGAAAATAGATCCTTTCCAAGATTATGATAAAGCCCTTGTTGAGGCAAGCTTACGATGAAGTTTTTAGATTCTTGATAAAGATTTTAATAATTTTAAAAATATAAAAGTTATACATTCTTAATGATAAGGCATCCTCGTAAATCTCTTGCACTCCTTGCAAGAATAAGTTATAGTCTTGCCAGTTAACCTGATCGTGCAATTCTTGCCTGGCATTAAATAATTATAACAATTTTTGCAGAACTGCCGTTTGTACGGCAAAGGAATCTTTACTTTGTATTTTTGGCTGATGTTACGCGCTAATTCAACATACCTTGTTGAAAGGTTTTTATCTTCATTAAATCTCAGAAATGCCTGTTCAAATAATTCTTTAATTCTTTCTTCAGCGATTTCTCTCTGTAACGATGGTTTGAGTTTGTATCTTCGTTTCATAGTAATATTTATGAACGCGTAGTAATATTTAAAAGTAGCTATCCACTCCTTAGCTAAATGAACGATTCTGAATTAAGTGACCTTATTACTGATATTGGAGAACGAGTATTTGAACCTGATCAAGGGATGGTAATTAATATTTATCTACAAGGAGATATTTCTGAAGCAATTCGTCAAGTTTTAAGCCTTTCATCTGCTAAAATTATAGAAGAAATTAAACGAGTAAGTCCTCGTCTTCCTCTTAAACCAGATGGTTTTAGTTTTAGCAGAGATGGCAGTTTTAATAGTATAATTGTTGCTGTAACCGAATCCTGTAAAATTCATTACCACACCCTTTTTGCAACAAGAACAAGGATAGTACCAGATGAACTAACTGGAGAAACTCATCTAACTTACCAAATGGCACTGCCAGACCGAATGTGGGGGATTTTTTATTTAGGGGTGCTTCTTAGTGATGAAAAACTTAAAGAGCGTATTGATCATGTTACTTATAGAGTTACACCTGCTTTTGCTCTCCCTCGTGCTGATAGAAAACCATTTGATATAAACGATCCAGAGAATAAGATTGGGATGGTAAAACATTTTATTGAATACGAGCATCCTGGGGAAGATGTAGTTACTGCTTTACGTAATAAAGGATGGGTTTTGTATGAAGCTGAATCACCTTTTACCAATCACATTCATACTGAAGAACCTGTAGCGTTAATAAGAAATGGAAGATATTATGCAATTCTGCCTTTTGATGCTCAAGTAGATTCACAACGTGGGTTCTTTACAGGAGAAAGACAATATCCAACTCTTGAAGGCGAAGATGGTCAAAAGATTATGATACAAGGTATACATTGTAAAGAAGGTTTAGTCTATGCATCTACGACAGAGATGCGCCAAGAAAGAGCTGATCAAAGAGTGCATGTTATGACGTTAGGTTTTCCGTTGTTTCGATTACCAACAAATATAGAACGTGGATTTTCTCAGTATAAACCTAGGTCAAGAGAAGTACAATAATATATCTAATGATAAAAATTTAAAAATCTAACAAAGATTCTTCTGGCAATGAACCGAAAAGATCTCAGTGACCTTATTAGAACTATTGAAAGTCAAGTTATTGCAGCTGATCAAGCAGTTGTAGTAAGTATGTACTTTGATAATCTCTCGCCTCAAGAATTTCTTGGATATTATGATATTGTTGTTTCATTTATTCTTGATCTAGCTTCAGTTACCTTGCAAGAAAGCAGAGAAGCACTTGAAGAAGAAGCTGAACAACACGTTCAAAGAGGAAGATATCTCCATTATTATGGAAGAGATCTACATAAAAGAACAATTGTTGAAGGATTTCGGCCACAGCCACATCTTTCAGCAGGATCTGCAGAACAAGTAATTTCATTATTGCAATATTCTTCACCAATTCCAGGGCATGCGGCACATGCATTAAGAGTATTTAATATAGTTCCTGGACTTGCTTCCCACCTTTACACAGTTTCTTATGTAAGAACATTCCCTTTATCTAAGGATCAAAATCTATTGCCACTTTATTTTACACTTGCAGGGTTGCCACCGCAAAGAATGCTTACGCAACTCAATGAGGGTGGTTGGGAGTTGTACCATCAACAAAGAGCAGATGTGTTAGGAGTATTAGATCATCAAGCAATACGAAATGGCCCTGTTGATATCCTTGAAGAAGATAAACCCTACTTAGTGCTGCCATCCACTGATCAACCAACAAACCCAGATACTATTCTACGAAATCCACGAAGATTTGCTATGACAACAAGATTAAAAGGAAAGCAGTATCTCAACCATATTTTGTTTAATCACGGTCGGGTTTATTTACGTATTGGACGAGAAACTGTTGTTATTCCTTTGCATAAAATAGAACAAACCTTACAAGAGAGAGTAATTCATGAAGACTATCAACAGTTACATTAGAATTTGAAAAACTTTAAAAAGCAAGTATTGTTTTTGGTTACATAAACTAACATCCTATTCATACGCGGTTGTAGTATAATGGCTATTATGCGGCCTTGCCAAGGCTGTGATTCGGGTTCGAATCCCGGCAACCGCATATCTATTCACTTCTTTTCTATACTCTATATTGTTTGAGGAAAATATGATTGTACGGTTTTTGCTTTTGCTGGTAAGAAAGTATCAGTAATAGATCCAAAGCATGTTTCAAATACTCTTTTTACTAATCCATATTGATGAACTCCAAAATCATGCGCAATTTTAGTAATACTTAAACACTCTACTGTATGATCATAAACTGTTTTTTCTCGTGGTACTTTCTGCTGTTCTGCAAAGACTACTCTTTGTTCAGCATAATATCTTACTGCAACCCAATGATATAACAACGATCCTATATCAAATCCTAATTTATGCGCATGACTCATGTTAGGAACAACTTCATTAATTGGAAGTTCTGGAGTACCAAGGCTCATCATAATAGAAATGAATTCGATTTCAAAAGGATCTGGTCCTTTAATATGCTGATAAATGCCATCCATCATGCCACGAACATACGCTTGAAATACCAATTGCCCGTATACTTTTCGTTCACTTTCAGAAACTAAAGGGGAAACATTATGTGTTAACAATCTTGTTAAGGTATCTTCATTAAAACAATCGTCAATGGTTGCTATTATTTCTTGTTTCTGCATGTTCTAAGTGTCCTTTAATGAATATAAAAATATGGACCCAACCGGACTTTCACCAGGAATTGATATATAACTCTATAACTCGATTTTGTCGAGTTGAGCTTGCGGAGCAAGCGAATGTCGCACGTTGCGTGTGAACCGAGCGTAACCAGTTCCCGGACTTGAACCGGTGACCTTCGCCTTGTAAGGGCGACGTTCTAGCCACTGAACTATGAGTCCAAACATACGATTGAATTTAAAGACAATTTATAAAGGTTTTGATGGGTAAAAACAAGTTTTATATACTATCACGATTGTTTTTACTTCATGCAGGAAGAACTATTTGACACGCTGTTTAAAGATGAAGATGTTAGCTGGAAAACGATGATTTATGAGTTGGTGAAATCTGAAAAGATGGATCCATGGGATATTAATATTACTCACCTTGCTAAACGATTTCTTGAAATGTTAGGAAAGATGAAAGAAATGAACTTCCGTATTACGGGAAAAATTATCATTGCAGCTGCTATTCTGCTAAGAATTAAGTCAAATAAGCTGGTGAATGATGATTTATCTGCTCTCGATGATTTAATTGCCAGCTCGCAAAAAATGGAAGAAGAATTTTATGAAGAGCTTGAAGGAATGCAGGGGCAAGGTCGCGATGGACATTTATCTCATGGAAAAGACCGGCAATTTACGTTAATCCCAAGAACACCGCAGCCGCGAAAAAGAAAAGTCAGCGTCTATGATCTCGTTGAAGCGTTGCAGAAAGCATTGGACGTCAAGCAGCGCCGCAATAAACGATTCCTTGAAAGGCAAGAATCACTGGTTGAAGCGCCAAGAGATGTTCTTGATATTAGTGAAGAAATTGACAAAGTATATGCGCAGATTATGGAGCATTTTAAAAAAGCAGACAATATAAAAGGCATTACGTTTTCATCGTTAGTTTCCTCAAAAGACAAAAAGGAAAAAATTTATACGTTCATCCCCTTATTGCACCTCACTAATCAGCGCAAGGTTGATCTTGAACAAGAAGCGCATCTTGCTGAAATTTATGTAAGGCCTGCTCCTGCAGAAGAGGCAGTTCCTAGCGGAAAAACAGAACATAAATCACCAAAAAAAGCAGCAGCTGAGTGATGATTATTTATGCAGATACTTCATACTGATTTTAACAAAAACCCAAATGTAGGGCTGTTTGGTTATGTTACTGATACGTATTGTCTTGTCGGCAAAGATATTTCTCATAAATTCTGCAAAGAATTGGAGGCAGTGTTAAAAGTTCCGATACATCAGATCTCGCTTGCAGGTACTAATTTGATTGGTGTATTTTGCGCAGGAAACAGTAAAACACTTATTGTTCCTAATATATGCTTTGATAATGAACTTCAAGTCCTTGATGATTTAGGAATAACCTATACTGTTTTGGAAACAGATTTAACAGCACTTGGCAATAATATTCTTTGCAATAATCATGGTGCATATATCAATCCTGAATTTAGCGATGAAGAACAAAGGTATATAAGTAAGGTTTTAGGTGTTCGGGCAGCTAAAGGAATGATTGGAGATGTTCAAGTAACTGGAGCAGCTTGTATTGTGAGAAAAAACCATGCAATTATTAGTCCTTTTGTTAGTGATGAACAACTAGGGAACATACAAACACTCTTGAAAGTCAAAGCTGTAAAAGGAACAGCTAATTTTGGAAGTCCTTATGTGAAAAGCGCAGTTTTAGTGAATAGCCATGGTTTTGTTGCTGGCAAATTATGCACGGGCATTGAATTAGATGAATTGTATAAAGGGCTTGGGTTCAAGTAATATTAATACATAACTTTTATATATCTTTATGCCTGAAAAATAAGTATGATTCAAAAAAAGCAAGGTCAATTCTCGTTTGAGTATATTTTGGTGATTGCTATTGTTTTTGCAGTATTTCTTCCCTTTACCTATGTATTTATGAATCAATCGCAAAATGTTGAAGAAGAAACTGTTCGTGTGCAACTTGAATTGTTAAGCCAGAAAATTATGAAGTACGGAGAAGAACTATATTATGCTGGCGGTTATTCAAAACGTACGATAAAAGCAACGTTGCCTGAACGCGTTACTGGTTTTTCTATTACGGGTAAAGATTCAAAAGAGATTGTATTTAAAATCAGAACACCACAAGGAGAAAATGATATTGTGTATTTCTCTAAAGTGCCCATTTACATGCCATTTCCTATAACTAACGCTAACGAAAAAATCTGGAATATGCACACGATCTATATGGTGCGAAGAAGCGTTGATGAAAAAGAGGCAGATGCTCTGAAAAAGATAGTTGTTCTCTGCACTAACTTAGATCAGGATGGAGATTGCCTTGGAATTGCAGCGTCTGAAGTGAAAGAGTAAGATTTATTAGAGAACTTTGCAAAGTTCTCATTACGTACTTTAGAAAGGTACGTAATAAGTCTGGGGTTTTAGCGCCTACTTTTGTGAAGCTCTTCTTACCTTTACTTTGGGGATTTTTCGGAGTGCCAGAGAGAAAAATCCAATGTTTAATAAGAAGTGAAGCTGAACCGGCGCTAAAACCATAAGAAGACTTATTACGTACTTAGAAAGTAACCTTTATATTACCCTTCTGTTTATATTCCATTTCTAAAGAGAACTTTGCAAAATACTCGCAAAGCTCGGGTTACTGCCAGTATTTTGCAAAGTTATCTAAAGCAATATGAGGAATCTCTATGGTACATTCAATAGCCAGTCCAATAATACCAGCATCATTAAGCAAAAAAGACCTCTTTATCTATACTAGAGGTACTATTCCCTTATATCGCTGTTATATGGCATTAAAAGCTATTCATGAACAAGCTTCTCAATTATTAGGCTTGCAGTGTGATATGATTGCATACTCTCACGAATATGGAAAACTCTATTGGGGATGGGCTGACCAAGAGATCCGTGCATTGGGCGCAAATATCTGGGAAAAAACACAAACAAAAGAAGGTACAAAACAGCACTTTTCTTATCTGCGCAAGATAGCAAATGATGCAATTGCTGCAGCGGATATGATGCTGTTGTTAAATCTAGGCGATTACTCTTCTGATGAATTAATAGGGAAACATAAACAATATTTTCAACAGGTTAAAGAAGCGCATGCAGTATTAACTCTTGATGTTGACGCACTTGACATTGTTCCTGTTGAAAACCTGAAATTAGAATTCAAAACATTTCTTAAGAATCTCGATAACAAATTATTTGAAGAAATCTACGGAAAACTAACCATTCCGAAATACACCAGCTATGTTGGTGAAGAACAAAAGTTTCTTTTAAAATTATTGATCACCTCGAAGAAAAATAACCTAAGGGTTGGTAATCTATTAGGAAGTGAGTATTGCCAAGAATTAGAATTAATAAAAAACAAATTTTGGTGGACAAATCTTGGCTGGGAAAATATGGAGTGTAAAACTATTCAAACGTACTTAACCATGCTTAAAGAATATGAAACAGCAATTCCTGATCCTGAAGAAAAGCTGAATGAGCTTGAATATCATGAACAAAATATAGAAAAACAACGTAAACAAGTATATGCAAAATACAACATTCCAACTTATCTTCAACAACGAATAGCATTTTTTGATGAATATACAGAAATTCATGATTTGCGAAAAGAAATGCAGATGCGAACAGCGTTTTCATTTCATCAATTCCTCAAAGAGTTTGCTCAACGCCTAAAACAAGACCTAAAATTACTTGATTTTTATACCTATGAAGAGCTTTATGATCTGCTGCAAGGTAAAACTAAATTTGATAGAACTGAAGCAGAACAGCGTTTTAATGGAGAGTTTTTATTTACTTATAAGCATCAAATGCAATTATGGTATGGTAAAAAAGCAGAAACTCTGATTAAAAAATATTTCAAACAAAATACTGATGATTTTAAGCAAATTATTGAAATTAAAGGCATTTGCAGTTCGCCAGGAAAAATCCAAGGCGCAGTGAAAGTCTGCGCAGGTTCAGTTGAAGCAATGAAAAAAATAATTAAAGGCGATATACTAGTGACTGGTATGACATTACCTGATTATGTTCCAGCGATGAAAAAAGCTGCTGCAATTATCACCGATGAAGGCGGCATAACCTGTCATGCAGCTATTGTGAGCAGAGAATTAGGTATTCCCTGCATTACTTCAACAAAAATAGCAACTGAAGTATTGAAAGATGGCATGAAAGTTGAAGTTGATGCTGATAATGGGATTATAACTATTATTAATAGCTGGAAAAAGAGATGAAAATTTATGTTTATCTTTGAAATCACCGACATAACGGGTAGAAAAATCCATTTAACTAAAGAGCGTTGGCAGCATATTATTCATGAGCATCCAAATGTTTGTGTTATTGATAATCTAATCTCTATTATTACTAATCCTCTAAAAATAACTGACAGTAAATATAATCCAGAAAATGTAAAGTATTATTATCAATTTGATAAGAACAAAAAGCAGTATTTAATGGTTGCAGTAAAGTATTTAAATGGTGAAGGGTTTATTATTACAGCGTATTATATGGGGAATATTCAATGAAGAAAAAAATGTTTATACACTGGGATCAGGAAGGAGATTATTTAGAAGTAAGATTTGGTAAACCAACATCTTCTTATTATGAAGATGTTGGTGATGATATATTTGAACGAAGGGATGAAAAAACCAATACCGTTACAGGATATGCTATTTTTAATGTTCTTAAAAGGAAAAATGCAGCTGTAAGAGATATTGAAGTTGAATTGCCAATTAAATAGGTTCCAGTAAAGTTATGTTTCAATAATATATCTACTATTTTAATAATTGTGATAGAATATGAATATTAATAATATCAAACACAAGTTAGTAAACGAAGAAATCTGGCAGGAAGATTGTCCAGCAGTGCTTCAGACAGGAATCTTATTAAGTCATGCTTTTATTAAAGAGAATAAGCATTTAGGAAAAAATGTTGTCAACTTTGTTGGCATTTTTTTAAAAGAGGATTATGGCTGGGAATTAACTCTTGTTAAAGAAAAGAATATTATCTTCGATGTTTTAAAACAAAAAGGGATGAAATATCTTGATAAATTAGTTGATACATGGAAGAAAGAATATGGTGATTTAAAAGCATTATTAAAAACCATCACTTCTCAATCCATAACTAAGCAGTATATTTCTGACAAAGAGCTAGCAAAAAAATACAAACAATTTTTTGATCTATCAACTAAGATATGGTCTTATTCGTTATTAGGTGAGGGCTGCGATGATTTCAGTACCCATGGATTAATTCCAGCATTGCAAAAAGAATTGCAGGTCTCTGATGCAGAGGCAAGGGAAATTGGAATCACGTTGTCACAAGCCAAAACAAAAAGCTTCCTTGACCGAGAACGCCTCAATTTGTTTAAAATCTCTTTATTAAAAGGAAAACCATTTCAGAAGGCATTACAGGAGCATACTCAACAGTATTACTGGATGAAACATAATTATCTCACTGAATGTATAATTACTGATGCTTTTTTCCTTGAGCAGATTAAAGAAATACGCGCAAAATACACTGTTGAAGAAATCAAGCAGAAAATCAAAAAACTTGAAAATTATGAAGAAGAGATTGCTGCAAAAAAGGCAGCATTGTATAACAAATATCATTTCACCAAAGACTTGGAACTTAGTTTATCCATTTTAGAAATGATGTCATGGTGGATTGATGAACGGAAAGTAATGATGCTTGAAACATTCCATTTATTATTTATATTTCTCAATGAAATGAATAACCGGTATCCATGCGCTTCAAATCTTATAAGATATGCAATGCCTGATGAATTAATTGCCATGCTTGAAACAGCAAAACCAATCCCGGAAAAATTATTAATTGCAAGGAAAAAGTCAGCAGTTTATGCAATAAATGAACAGTTTGAAGAAGCAATGTTTGATGGTAAGAATTCAGAATTGATTCATGCTGCTTATTGGGGAAAATTTAAGATGAAGCAACTGCAAGGATTAGTTGCTTGTTCTGCAAATGGTAGTATAATTGCAGATGTTTGTGTAGCCAAGGATGTTACTAAAGATCATTTTAAAGAAGGAAGTGTTTTAGTCACTTCAATGACAAGACCAGAGTTTGTGCCTTTGATGAGGAAAGCTGGTGCCATTATTACTGATGAAGGTGGAATAACTTGCCATGCAGCTATTGTCAGCAGAGAATTGAATATTCCTTGCATTATTGGGACAAAACATGCAACAAAAATACTTAAAACAGGCAATACTATTCATCTTGATGTTAATAAAGGTACTGTGCAGGTGATCAAATGAATACAAAATCTTCATTTTTCCAAAATCTTAAATCAAGAAGTAAAAATGACATTGTTCAAGCTATCAAAACAACATCATGGTACGATCAAGGTGGTCAAGCGAAATTCTTGTATATGTGTTTACCTGCATATACTGCAGCTTATACTATGAGCAAATTACATAAACATGGTTTTGATAAGATCATTTGTATTTCTATGGATGATGATGGTACGTTTGCGCTTGATACAAAAGCAATGAAATCATTATGCGATGAATGGGTGGAACGAAATACTGCTGAGAACAATTTTATTGCAGTAATGTCATCGCATATGCAAAAAGCAATTGATGAATTTAATGTTTTTATTCAAAAAAGAATGGAAGATCTTTCTTCATTATCCGAAGAAGAATTAAAGCAACTTGTGCAGGATTATGTTCTTATTATTGATCATCTTTGGCAACCGTATTTACCTATAGATGGATTTGATGAAAATTGGAAACATGTTTTAGACGAGCTTTTAGCAGAACATTATCATAATAAATTAACTGATGATGAAATAGGTGTTTTATTGATGCCCGAACAGCTTTCATATGTTCAAGAAGAAGAATTGTCTTTGCTGAATATTGCAAATGCTAATTCTCAAAAGAAAAAAAAGCTTCTCGAAGTACATCAAAAGCTTTTTTTTTGGTATAAAAATAACTATAGTTATATTGAAGCAATGGATGTTAAGCATTTTGAAGAACGACTTTATCATATTCAGTATCCGAAGAAAGAATTACAAGATTTTCTGGATAAAATAGAAAAAATAAAAAAGCAAAAAGAAGATATTTATACGCACCATGCTATTCCTGAAATAGTTAAAAAATATCTTCGATTGATGATAACGCTTTCAAAATGGCGTGATATCAGAAAAACTTACAATATTTTGAGCAATTATTATCTTAAGCAGTTAGTTAAGGAAATCGCTGACCGAAGAGGAATTGATTTTAAGCATTTTGAAAATCTTCCTTATCATGATTTCATTGAACGTGCATTTACTATTCCTCAACAAGAATTAGAAGCACTACCTGCTGAAGGATTTACGTTATATCAGCATGGATTTAAACCTTTTACAGTATATGGAAAGCAGGCAAAACAGTTGCAAGCTCTTTATGAAGGCATTATTGATAATGGCATTAAAGAAGTAAAAGGTCTCTGCGCCTGCAAGGGAACTGTTAGAGGAATTGTTAAAATTATCAATAAAATTGAAGATTTCAATAAAATGGAGCAAGGTAATATTCTCGTTAGTTACAATACTCGCCCAGAATTTGTGCCTATCATGAAAAAAGCAGGAGCCATCGTAACTGATGAAGGCGGCATTACCAGCCACGCTGCAGTTGTGAGCAGAGAATTAAATGTTCCTTGTATTATCGGAACAAAACGAGGAACAGACTTGCTAAAGGACGGCATGCGGGTTGAAGTAGATGCTACCAATGGCATGGTTAAAATAATCAAATCAAAATAAGTTATAAAAAACTGATCAGTGAAGTGAAATAATGGAAAAATGGATCTGTGTGCAAAGAAAGTCATGTTATCCAACACCTATGATTTATGCTATTGCTAAAATATATAGTCATACGATGAGCGAAGTTCTTGAAGGTGCATGTTTTGAGTATACACTTGCATTAATCAAAAATGGTGTTATGTGGTGGTATGCTCGTGAGGATACTATCAATAGAGTGAGCGATAAAGCATTTCAGGTTGTAAAAGAGAATCCTCGCTACGTGTCAGAAGTGCGAAAAAAATTTATGAAATTATCTCCAAAAGTTCTTGGTTTTACAACCAGTAAAATAGCTCATGTTGATCTCAGCAAAGTATCTAATGAAGAGTTATGGGGATTATATCAGCAATATCTTAATATCTACGATGAAGTTTATACCTGGGGGGAACCGATTACTCTTGGATTAAAAGAAAACCTTGGTAGATTTCTTTATGATTATCTTCTCAAACAAGTTAATAATAAAAAGAAAGCAACTGATTATTTGAATCTGTTAGTTTCACCACCTGAACAATCATTCGTACAGCGAGAGCAAAAAGATCTTTTGAAAATTGCATTAGCAATTGAACAAAATAAATCAGTAGTTGAATTATTTAAGCAAGATATTAAGAAACTTAATTTAGAACTTAAAAAACCAGCATATCAGGAGATTTATAGTCTCATCAAAAAACATACTGATGATTATTGTTGGGTTCCTTATGATTATGGCATTGTTCATTGGGATGAGCAATATTTTATTAAATCACTTCAGGCGCTTTTGCATGAAGGTAATACACAATCTAAACTAAATGAAATGGCACTTTATTATAATGAGTTGCCTAAAAAGCAGCATGCAATTATCATGGAATTGGCAATTGACCAATATCATCAGGATCTTTTTCAGGTATTGCGTGATGCAAGTTTCTTAATGGATTACAAAAAAGAAATTTTTACTAAATCACATTATCATATAAGATTATTGTTAGATGAAATTGGTAAGCGTTTAGGGATTTCAAGGAACTACGTTCAGTTATACATGCCTGAGGAGCTTCAAGATGCTCTTGTTCATAAAAAAATACTTTCAAAATCTGTACTTTCTGATAGAGAAAAATGCAGTATCCTGTTCTCTGATAAAGATAAAATGTTCCTTTATCAAGGAAAGGAAGCTTATGATCTTCTTAAAAAATATAATATCGCTGACAATGAAGAAGCAAAAGTATCGTCCTTCGAAGGAATGATTGCTTCTGGCGGAAAGGCAATCGGGATAGTTAAAGTTGTTTTTAATGCAAAAGAAATAGAGAAAGTGCAAAAAGGCGATATTTTAGTTGCACCAATGACTTCACCAGATTATGTGCCTGCAATGCGAAAGGCAGGGGCAATTATAACTGATGAAGGAGGGATTACTTGTCATGCTGCTATTGTGAGCAGAGAATTAGGCATTCCCTGCATTATTGGCACTAAAATTGCGACTAAATTATTAAAAGATGGGCAGCAAGTTGAAGTCAATGCTAATCATGGTGTTATTAAATTAATTGAATAATAAAAACATGAAGAAAAACCAAATAATCAAAAAAGTAACATCCCTGCGATGGGATTTTTGGTTAGAACGACGTTTTGATAGTCCTTATGTAGTATATCTTTTTCTTGAAGCTGCAACTAGGGCAGCATTTACTAAGATAGATATTAAGGGAGAATATCCTTCTGTAATTTATGAAAAAAATATATGGTTTACCAATGAAGGAATGAGAAAAGAAGCAGGAAAAATTGCAGAACAATTTCTGAAGCGAAAAAATATATCAAACATCGTTAAAGAGTGTGAACTTAATTATAAAAAATCAAAGAAAGAATTTAAAAAAATAATTAATGAAAAACTAACTCTTGAAAAAAAATATAGCTTTGTTTACGAAATTTTACTAAGAACAGCAGCTTATATTTGGGTAACTCATTGCTGTGAGGAATATTATGAGCCACTTATACGAGAAAAAGCATGTATATTTTTTAAGGATGAACAAAAGAGCAATGATTTCATCAGTAGCATAAGTTTTCCTTCTAAAAAGAATGCCCATACTGTTATGGAAGAATGGTTAGTTAAAGGTGTTGATCCTGTCAAAATTCATAAACGATTTAGCTGGATTAAATCACGGTTTGCTTTCAGGCAAGGATATACTCTCGAAGAAATTAAACAATTACAAGAACAACTAAAAATTAAAAAAATTAATAAACTAAAACAAAAAAAAGAAAAAATAAAAATACCTTCAGAGTTAAAACCACTCGTAAAAGAACTTCAAGAATTAATTTATTTTAGATTAATGCGTATTGATGCAGTTTATGAATTATTTTTTTTAGCTCAGCCATTATTTGATGAAATTGCCAAAGAATTAAATATCGAAGGCATAAAATACTATTTTCCCCAAGATTTATTTAAACCAAAATTAACTAAAGCTCCTGAAGAATATGCAGCAATAAAATATTATGATCACGTTATTTTTACTAAACCAATTCTTAATTATCAGATTAACAAAACTGCAATAATCAAAGGAATGGCTGCGTATCAAGGTTATGCAAAAGGCAAAGCAAAGATTGTTCAATCAGTGAAAGATCTTGATAAAGTCAAGGAAGGAGATATTATGATTACGCACATGACCATGCCACCTTATTTGCCTGCAATGCATCGAGCTGCTGCTTTTGTGACTGATGAAGGCGGCATTACCTGTCATGCTGCAATTGTTGCTCGGGAGATGAAAAAACCCTGTATCATTGGTACAAAGACTGCAACGAAAGTCTTTAAAGACAATGATTTGGTTGAAGTGGATGCAAATAAAGGCACAGTTAAAAAATTATAACTCTCTTATCTTTATTTTTGTCTACCTCCCTACAATAACTATATAAATACTAATAGTATAATCTTCCCTAATCTATAGTGTACGCAGTGGGGTGATCATTATTCAGGATCTTGAAAAAATAAATAATGCTGTTAAGCAACTGCAACAAGGTAAAAAGCAAAAAATAACTATTACTTTGGATAATCCGCAGCAATTTCATAATAAGTTATGGTATCAAGTATTCTACAATAAATTGATTATTGCAATTCAAAAAAAGATTGTGCCTTTTGAATTAAAAAATAAACTTCTTAGAACAACTGGCTTAGATATTGGGCATGATGCATGCATACCTCATGATATTACTTTTGATCCTTATTTTCCAGAATTAATCCATATTAATAAAGGGACTATTATTGGCGGATGCACTACCATTAAATCCCATATCCTTAAAGGAAATACCTTAACATTAGGCAATGTTACTGTTGGTGAACGGACATTGGTGGGGGGAGTTTCAGTTATTTATCCAGGAATAAAAATAGGCAAAAATGCTATTCTCACTTCAAACTCTGAGCTTACTGAAAATATAAAAGAAGGCGAACTCTGGATGGGCAATCCTGCTAAGCTTCTTCAGAAAATGTCAAAAGAAGATTTAGAAAAATATTTTCACATGTCAAAAGGCAATCCAGAAGAATATTATCAAGAGTATTATCAGAAACTAGCTGCTTTCAAAAATGATGACCAACAAACGTATTTTAAGATGCAATATCATGGTAGGCATTTAAATGCTGGTAACGACTGGTGGCGTGCAAGAAATCCGCTTGCTATATTTTGGAGTGGAATTCTGGTTGAACTCGCGCGGAGAATGAATCATTCTTCATTGAAAACATTTCTCTTGAAATTAGCGGGCGCAAAGATAGGAAAAAATGTCTATATTGGTAAAGGAGTTGTTTTAGATCATCTGATGACTAACTATATAACTATTGAAGATGGTGTTAAATTAGAAGATGATGTGTATTTAGATGAACATGAATATACTATCAGCCAAACTATTTTTGGAAGAACTATTATTAAAAAAGGCGCTCATCTAAAAAAAGGTGTTTTTGCCCGAGCAGGAACGGTGGTTGGCGAAGGAACTATTGTTGAGGAAAACTCTTTTATCCAGAGAGAAATTCCAGCTCATGAAATATGGAAAGGCAATCCAGCAAAATGCGTCAAGAAAATAGCTAAATTAAAATACGAAGCGCAGGAAGTTCATCATTAAGCATGCTTCAGCAGGCGAATATTATGATAAAAGTGATTATGTTTGATATTGGCGGTGTTGTTCTTAACAATGGCGATACCTTATTTTTTCCATGGATAGCTAAACAAGCAAATAAACCATTAGAAGAAACAGAAAAAATACTGGTTAAATACTTATATCCTGCTGAAGAAGATGCTTATTCAGAATTTACTGCTTTTGAAAAAATTTTCAAAGAATTAGGCATCACTCTGGATCCTTTAACCGTACAGGAAAAACGCCATCATTTCAGCACCTTGCAAAATGATGTAGTTGAACTTATTCTAAAATTAAAAAAGCAGTACCGTGTTGTTTTTGCCACCAACAATGCAGCTGAAGAATTCACAAGGAATTATTATACGTTTGACTTAGGAAATTTGTTTCATTATGGAAGAGCTTCTTTTCACCTCAAACTGCGAAAAACAAAAAAAGAATTCTTTGAAAAATATATCTCCTTGCTGGAGGTCCATCCAGAAGAGGTTTTGTTTATAGATGATGGAGAAAAAAATCTTCTTGCACCAGCTTCTCTTGGGATGAAAACCATATGCTTTAAAAATCAAAGCCAATTAATTCAGGAATTACGAGCAAAAGGTATTGATATATGAGCAACATTAAACATTTTTCTGAAGTTGGCAGGCATGACATAGCTTTAGTTGGCGGCAAAGGCGCCCAGCTTGGCGAGATGTTTCAGAAATTTCCAATCCCTGAAGGATTTATTGTAACTGCTACAGCTTATAAACATTTTATTGAACACGCAGAAATTCAAAAAGAGATCATGGCGAAATTAGATGCTTTGGATGTTGAAGATACTGAAGCATTGCAGAAAGCATCCGAGGAAATCGAACAATTGATCAAAGAATCTGAATTTTCTGATCTTCTTGAACATCAAATTATCGAGGAGTATAGCAAGATTGGTGAAGGGTTGGTTGCTGTTCGAAGCAGCGCAACTGCTGAAGATCTGCCTGAAGCGAGTTTTGCCGGTCAGCAAGCTACTTTTTTGAACATTAAAGGCAAAGAAAATGTTGTAAGGTCAGTAAAAGAATGCTTTGCAAGCTTATTTACAGCGCGCGCTATTTATTATCGAGTGAGAAATAAATTTGAACATGCTAAAGTTCTCATTGCTGTTGTTGTGCAAAAAATGGTTCCAGCTAAAAAGGCAGGAGTTATTTTCACGGCAAATCCTATCAACAACAAGAGAGATGAAATGATTATTGAGGTATGTTTTGGTTTGGGTGAGGCATTAGTTGGAGGAGAATTAACACCTGATACGTATATTCTTAAAAAAACTGGAGAAATCATTGATAAACACATCTCAGAACAAACCTGGATGTACACTAAAGATATTGATAGTGGTAAAGGGACTATTAAACAAGATATTGATTTTGGAGCTGAACAAAAGCTTAATGATGATGAACTTGATGAATTACGAACAGTTGCTTTAAACATAGAAAAACACTATGGTTACCCTGTTGATATTGAATTTGCTATTGCTGGCGGAGTCCATATATTGCAGGCAAGACCAATTACTACATTAAAATAATAGTTACTTAATGCCTTGGGCAGTATTTATTGTTCTATCTTGTCGAAAAAAATAATATTATTGGCAGGCAAACCGCTTTTACTGCGGTAAAAGCTCGGCATGATACATGCCGTTTGCGCCAATATTATTTTTTTCTCTCCTTCAAGTTATCCTATGAACTACAAGTAATACTGCCCGCCCCCTAGTAATATATAATGACTATTTCTCTATTTTCATTATACTTATACTTAGATTAATATACTGATACATATATTAGTATCTACTTGTTCATAGTAATATTTATATATGTTTTGGGCTACTTAGCTTTATGCCTTGGAAGAAGACAATTACACGCGGCGATCATCCTGTTTTATTAGTGGATGCGATTGTATCTGGTATGAGTGAATATGCTTTAAGAAAGCTTCTTAATCTAGAGTTTGGATTTAAAAGATATAAGCGGGTGAGTGGGGCGTCATTTTTAGATGAAGAAGAATTTAATGTATTAGTATCTAAATTCAAAGAAAAAATTGCCCTTGATAAACATTATCTTTCTGAATTGAGCAATAACTATGTTAAAACTGCAAAACACTTAGTTGCTAAAGCTAAAACGTTTCATGGCTTAACTACCAAAGGGAAATCTAGTGATCAGGTAAACCAAGCTTTTATTGAGTTTATGGAAGAATATAATCAGTCAACATTCTTCTTTTATGTTCCTTTATTTTTAGAAGTGATACTTGAATCTGAAATAAATGAAGAACTTAGCAAACATTTAAAAAAACGAAGAAAAGATCTGTCAGTGGATCATGTTTTGAAGCAGCTTACGTTTCCGATGAAAGAGTCGCTGCGGAAAAAACATGAACTAGATATTCTTGCTATTGCAAAGCAGATTTCTGAAAATGATGTATTAAAAAAAGAATTTACCAAACGCAATGAACTTATTATTGCGTCACTTAAAAGATATAGGAAATTACAGAGCCTTATCAAACAGCATAAAGAAGAATATGCATGGATCAACACCTATCTTTTCCAAGTTAAAGAATATTCATTTGATGAAATAGTTAAGGAAATTAAAGATGCATTGAAAGAAAATCCTTCTCAGCGTCTTGCAGAGCATAAAATGAACATGAGCAAACAGCTTCAAGAATACAATCTGCTGGTTAAAGCCTTAAAAATATCACCTTCGCTGCTGGAAAAAATAAAGCTTGTTCAAGAATGGAATTATTTACGTTCTTACCGGGTGGATCTTTATGCAATGATACATTATTATGTGTATCCTCTTTTCCAAGCTGTTGCAGTTAATTTAGGGTTAACATATGATGAATTATTACAATTAACCTATAAGGAAATTGTTGGCATCATGAAATTTGGCTTGTTAAACAGACAGGTCTTAGAGAGCAGAAAAGAAGGTCATGGCTGGCTGATGGATGAAGGTAAAATAAAAATCTGCACCGGCTTTAAGTTGGATGAAATAAAAGAACTTGAACCTGAACCTGAAAAACTCAAAGATAACAAATTATATGGAACTCCTGCTTATTCAGGAATGGCTGAAGGTGTTGTTCATCTTGTTGTTGATCCTTATGTTAAAGATGATGTCAAGCATTTCAAAAAAGGTGATATTCTTGTAGCTAAAATGACCTCTGCAGATTACACTCCCTTGATCAGAAAAGCAGGCGCTGTGGTAACTGACGAAGGTGGTTTGTTATGTCATGCATTAGTGCTTGCTCGGGAGTTCCAAGTTCCTTGTTTGGTTGGAACAAATGTTGCAACACATTTTCTTAAAGATGGTTTTAAGGTTAAAGTCAATGCTGATGAAGGTTTTGTAAAAATAGTTAAAAAGAGTTAATGGTAAGTTTAGAGGTTTTAATCGTATCTTTGAAGTAGTAAATAACCGAAGTATTTAAATACTTGTTGTTATAACTATATGTAAGGTGAATCAAAAATGGCAAGTATGCAAGATCAATTTATGCTTAAGATTGGACAAGTAGCATATACATCAAACCAAGTTGCAGAAATGTTACGAGCAATGAATCTAGATTGGTACGCGGGACATAACGGAAGTAAAATAAAAGCTTATGCAAAAAAACATGGCTTGTTTGTTGATATGGAAGCACAAGGAATTAGATCCACAAGAGATAATAATGTACTGTATTGGATACCAAAATCAAATCTTGTAACTATTATTGAAGGCATGGGAATTCCTGCAACGGAAAGAGATTTTGAAGATGCTGCCCGTAAATTAGAATACCAATTATAATGATTTCTTTTTTTGTTTAATTCTAAGCCAAAGCCCTATCTATTTTTAGCCCCCGACTCGTTCTTATTATAGAAATGGAAATTTTATTGAAACTAAATGGTGTTTAGCGAAGCGATCACCAGTGGTTCTTGACAGGTTCCCCAAAGTGCCAAAAACACACCCATTACGGCTTATAGCTCAATTATTCGCAGATTATAAATAAACTTATCATTAACTACACGTGAGTAGTAATAGACCGAAACATTTATATATCAGTTATATCTACTAGCCTAGTGTGAAAAGAGTTGGGGGCGGTTGAGACTCTTTTTTATGGATACTTACTCACACTTATAATCACCTCTTTTTCCCGCGCAAGTGCCTCGAAAGATGCACTTGCGAGGGTTTTATATTCCTGCTCTTAACACCTCTTTCCCTTAGCAAGGCAAGCAATTGCTTTGCTTTGGGATTTTTTATATTTTACAATAAAACTTATAAAATACTTGATTGTCTTGCATTATATGTTAAAAAAAATCTTCCTATTCTTAATCATAATACTCTTAGGTACCCCTTTTGTTATTGCCCAGAAAGGGCATATGAAATTATTGGCTGTTTCTGAAGGAGGCAATATGACGGGAAGTATTGCTGACCTTTATCTTGAAATAAAAGAGGGAAGTGGAAGAACCTACATTGATACGTATCCTTTAACTAAAATTGATGCCCAGCTTTCAACACGTTTTGCTAAAGATGTTGCCTGTGATTTCCTTGAAATAGATTGCTCAGATAAAGATTTCTTTTACCAAATAAACGCCAATAGCTTAATTATTGGCGGGCCAAGCGCAGGAGCTTCATTGACTGTTTTGACTATCTCGCTATTGGATAATGTACCGTTAAATGAAAACATAGCAATGACCGGAACTATTAATTCTGGCGGTGTCATTGGCTCAGTTGGTGGCTTGAAAGAGAAAATTCAAGCTGCTAGCCAGTATGGCATATCTAAAGTGTTGATTCCTAAAGGAAAAAGAAATATCACCGAAGATAACATCACGGTTGACCTTCTTGAATTTGGAAAAGAGCATGGTATTGAAGTCGCTGAAGTATTAACGTTGGAAGAAGCCATGTATCAGTTTAGCGGCAAGAAATACAGCAAACCTCTTCAAAATATTACCGTCGAAGAAAATTATGCAGCAACCATGCGTAGCTTGGCAGAAGATTTATGCAGACGAACAAATGAATTAAGAAGCAAATTAGAGGAACATACCAATCTTTCCAACAACAATGATGCTTTAAATTTATCTGATAAAAGTTCAGATGCATTTGCAAAACAAAATTATTATTCAGCTGCCAGTTTCTGTTTTGGTGTAAATATTATTTTTGACAAACTCATATTGGATCAAGCAAATATCTCCCGCAAAGAACAAGAAGAAAAAATCTCAATGCTGCTCAGTTCTATCAATAAATCTCATGAGTTAACTGAAAAAATTGATCTTAAAACTATTCAAGATCTGCAGACATACATAGTGGTAACTGAACGCCTTGATGAAGCTGAAGAAGTATTGCATTTCACTAATGCATCCTTTATCGAAAATAAAACAATTGATGTTAATCAGCAGTTAGCTTATGCAACAGAACGATTGTACAGTGCCTACGCTTGGTCAACATTTTTTGGAAAAAAAGGAAAAGAATTCAAACTGAATAATGACGTTACACAAGCTTCCTGTTCGAATAAATTAGCAGAAGTACAAGTGCAACAGCAATATGTTCAATTATTGTATCCTTTTGATATTGGCGGAATTATCAAAGATATAACCCAAGCGACTGAAGAAATGCAAAAAGGCAATTCCAAACGATGTTTCTTTAAAGCAAGCAAAGCAAAAGCAGAAATGAATGCCTTGTTAAGCAGTTTAGGTATTACCGCCGAACAGTTACAGCCGCTTGTTCAAGTAAAAATGGATTTGTTTACAATTATTATTAACAAACAACGAGAAAAGGAGATCTTTCCTATTCTTGGCTATAGTTATTATGAATATGCTAAATCACTGTTTGATTCAGATCCAGGAGCTTCTTTATTATATATGGAATACGCTCTAGAATTAAGCGATATTAGTTCGTATCTTGAAGTCAATGAAAAACAAAAGCTCATCCTTCCTGAAGAATCACCAGCAAAAGATAAAAAACCAATTATTGCGTTGATTATCGGTCTTATTGTTGGTGGACTAATTGGATATTTTATACGGTTTAATAGAAATAGAAAAAAATAATGGCATATTGAGAAAGTTATTTCATTCTCAACGTAGCACCGAGTTAATACCTCTCCCTAATACTGTTAACAAACCAGGCATCGGCGGTTCGTGCTCTTCTTTACGTTGATCATTTGTTTTGCTTGCAACTGGTTCTTCTTCTGAATGTTTTTGTTGTGGTGCTTGCTTGGGTTGCATATCATCATCTCCCTTTACATGACCGTTGTTAAGATCAAGTGTGTAAACGGTGTATTTTGTTCCATTGGTTGCAGCAACTTTAGCAGGTAAAATTTCTCCGCTAAATCCATATTCTCCACAGGGATTTTTTCTGCATCCAGACCAATTATGCTTTCCTAAAAATCCTTCCAGTAAATATCGATTTCCAGGGGTCATGGTTGTTATCTCATTAACTTCCAATACAGCATATCCTTGTGCGTCAACTGGCACATCAAGATTATCTTCCAGGTTTACGCGTAGTTTTACTCTTCGACCAAATCTTTTTCCACCAATAAGTGTACCCATTACTTCTTCAGTTTTCAGTGTTTTTTCTCCTTGGTAATCAGTTTCTTTTGGTGTGTGGGCATCGACAATATTTTTAATCTCTTGAAGCAGTCTTTCAAGTTCAGCAGGCTGTTTTTCCTGACGATATTTTTTCCAATTAACATAGCGCGAAAGCTCAAGCACACCATCAAGTGCTCCGTCTTTGAAATTTTCTATAATTTCATGTACTTTAACTACATCATCAACATCTACATATTTCATAATAATCGGAAAATAGGGTTTAATTTTATCGATAATAGTTTCTTCTGATGTTACCGGAGCTTGGGTTGTTGGTGCTTCGTTCTTTACATAGATACTTCCATTGAACAGTAATCTTTTTTCAGAGGTCACCACGCTCAGTGCTTGCACACCTGCCATATAGGTTTCTCCTTGTTTAACCGTAGTAACATAAAAAGTA
Organism: Candidatus Woesearchaeota archaeon; assembly: GCA_016192995.1. Lineage (NCBI taxonomy): Archaea > Nanobdellati > Candidatus Woesearchaeota > Candidatus Woesearchaeota archaeon. Next base: position 60,257 of record JACPTB010000005.1, on the reverse strand, counting down.
CCGTACGTACTTACAACACCTTCTCCTTTTGGCAGTTCACCATGCACTAATCTTTCAAGATCTCCGCGATAGGGTGCATTGATGCCGTTACTATTAACAACTAACGTACGTTTACAACTGCTGGCACAATCTAAAGTACTCAAAGCATCTTGATCAGATCCCTCAGCTTGAATTTCAACTTCTAAATGATACACGCCACCTACTTCACTAATATCAAGAACTTTTCCTAGAGCTGTGTAATGAGGAAGTTCAAATGGATTTTGATCAGCCTTGGTGCTTTCCGTATGATCATCTCTTGAAGAAAAAAATCCTTGTACATACTCAACTAATTTACTTCCACTAGCATATAATACACACGCTGCGGCTCCTGCAGCAAGTGCTCTGACTATTCTATTATCTACCATCTTAACACCTCTCCTCTTATTCGTTATAGATAAATTAGTTATTACACTCAGTGTTCATCCTTGTTGCTGCCCTATCCATGTTCATAGAACGTATAGGTCTCTGATACTATATCTTCTTAATTCTTGAGAATCTTAAGGTACCTTATAGAAGCTTATACCTAATAGGATATTAGAGAACTTTGCAAAATTATGGTTACTGCCAATTTTGTGAGCATTTTCGAAAGACTTATCGGGCAATTTTCGAGGTTCCAGAGAGAAAATTGCTTTGTTAAACAGATATCTCAATGCGAACTGGCAGTAACCCGAGCTTTGCGAGTATTTTGCAAAGTTCTCATTAGATATTATTTAAACAATTCTCTAACTTGTTCTTCAACTTGAGGAGCATATTCTTTGTAAAGATCTTTTCCTTTTCTCACAGCTTGATCAAATTTTTTGTCTAAACCTAAATCTTTTGCTGCTTTTCTTGCTGCACTATAACTACTTCTTAATAATTTTGTAACTTTACTATCTTCTTTTCTTCCTGTCGGATGCATCGCAGCGTCAAGTACCAGATATGCAAGTACTCCATGGTATTCTATTGGTGTAACTGTAGCTCGAATTCCATACTCATCACACATAAGTAATGATCGTCTACATCCATTTGATCCATGTTTATCCTTTTGATATTCTTCAAGTGAAGCTTGAATCTCTACATAAGGATTAGATTTGTTACCTTTTGAATTCTGATATGTTTCATTTTTAACAATCAATACTTCTGGTAGGCTGTTATGATCAATAGTAAATTCGCCTGATTGTGGATCTCGGTTAACTCTTGCAACAGTGATTTCTACATAATCTCCGAGTTGAAATGCGCCGGCAACTATGCCTGTAAGTGAATATATTTCTCCTTTTGGTTGAGAAGCAGTCTGACGTGGTTCCTTAACAGGTTCTGGATCTGGCTCTGTTCCTGCTGAAGAAACATTAGTTTGAGAGTTAGGTTGAGTTGGAGGATTATATTCTACTTGTTCTGGCTCTTTTTTACAGCCAATTGCTCCTGCGACTAGAGCAGCAAGCCCTCCAAAAAGTTCTCGTCTACTTATTGGCATTTGTATCACCCTCATTTAATTACCAAATAAATCCCGTGTTACACTTCTTAATCCACGTCCTAAGTAATGAGTAGCATCTCCTGTAACAGATTTTGCTCCGTCGACAATAGCTCGAGCAGCTGATTTCCGAGCAAGAGGAGATCCTTTTCTTGAGCCATATGTTCCTTCGCTTGATGCATATTTTGGTGTTAAATCAGTGCTTGGTAATTCAACAGTTCCTGTTATTCGATCATATTCTTTTATTGCATCGTTATATATATTTCTCTCTTTTCTATCTTTCGCTGCATCACGATCTCGAACAAGTGCATCTCGTGAAGTATATACTTGATCATTAAGTTTGAATGTAGGTGCAACACTAACATATATTGCATTACCTTCAGTATCAACTTGTGCATCGAGAGTGTATTCAGAAATACAAAGTTTATCTTTACCTATCTTATCGGTGGTATCAGTTGTACAAGTACTCTTTGTTGAAGTAAGCATTTGATCTAAACCAATTATTTTGCCTTTAGTATTTGTAGTATCAACTATTACCTTTTTACCTTTTACTATATCTTCTACTTCAAACACAACTCTTGTTTCACCGTATTTCTTGGCTCTAGAAATTTTTCCATAAACTGATATTGGTTTTGGTTGAGTAGTTTCACCATTCCATGCTTTGCGTACTTCATCTAAGCTGCCATATCTTGTTTTAGTAGGTGCAAATGGTCCTTCTGAACTAGTTTCTCCTGCACTTTCATCAGAAACAGGTCTTTGAGGTGCTTCTCCAGTTTCTCCTGCACTTGCATCATGAGCAGGTCTTCGAGGTGCTTCTGAAGCATCAGAAACTCCATTATAGGGGATATATGGGAGTTTTTCAGGTTCAGAACTGCAACCTAGGGTAATTCCTAATAAACCAAGTCCTTTTAAAACATTCCTTCTAGTCATATCCATAGTAAATACACCCCACGTTCCTTTTCAAGGTAATAACTTATATTTAAACATTTCTATAATTGACAACTATGAAGTGGTAAATATGCTTTATTATAGATATTTATAAAGTAGTTAAGGTTTCCACTGATAATGGATACGAAGAAGTTTGCCACTATTGATGAGGTGTTAGGATATAATTTCCCCAGTGAACATGAAAGAGAAGGCAGCGTACTTCGCGAACTCCTTGATAAAGCATTGGAGTTAGGTGTTGTATCTAAAACAAATATTACTACTAATCTTTTAAAGGTAGAGTACCCTATTGACCCTGATCAAAACCAGTATAGAACCTTTACGAGAGGTCAAGTTTTGTATGCAGATCAACTATATGGTATGTTTGAGTTGGATGAATTGCCTCTGCATCCTGACCTTGGGTTAATAGTTCTTCGTGAACATTTATCTGATACCGATACAGAAACAGTGCCTGCTCTTCTCGTAAAGCGTCTTTTAGCTCGTCGAAGTTTTGATGATCCACAAAAATATGTTGATGGTCTTGTGCAGGCACTTACCGATCCGGCTGTTTTGAAAACACCGCGGACAGAACGAGTTATCAAAACATTACAGGATACTTTTGACAGGATCTGGAATGATATAGCGCAAAATCAACGTATTGGTGATACTTCATTCACTATAGTTATTCCTTGTCGAGGATATTTATTTCCAGTTATGGTGGTTTATGATGGACAGCGTGATGATTTAAAAGGAGGGTGTCAATTAAAGTTTAGCTTAGCTCCTGGTGAAGATAGCATTCGTGTTGCACATGCACCTCGCGGCTTAGCCAGAACCTCTGACGAATATGTCGCATTAGCCAAAGCTTTCTATCGAGAACAAGCTCAACGACACCCTTTTTTTCCTAAACCAGGAAGTGTGATTTTATCAGCATATTGTCTGCCAGAACATTTCTCTCTTCGCAGGATAGTACGTCACGGAAAAGCAGGATATTTTAATAATGCTCAGTTATATCATCGACGTATTGCTTTCTCTTTTAGTCGTCCAAAACCAACCTTGACGTGCATGGTGTATATTGATGCACGTTACCTGCGACCTGATCAAGTACTAGTGCCTGACGACAACGTACGAAAAAATCCACAAATAAAAGACGTATATGATGCACTTGCTGGTCAGAGAACTCATCTCTATACCCTTAGTGATTATGTTGCTCATGTTTATCCAAAAGTAAAAGCACCCTTTTTAATAGCACCTTTAACTACATCATTATTAGGCAGTGCTGAAAGGAAATTATATAGAGAAGTATTCTGAGGAGATAATTTCGTAAAATTTAGCTGGTTTTTTGATGTGTTTCTACTGTTGCAGTTCGTTGTTCAGCGCCAGCAATATTTGCTTGGATTGCTCTAAATGTTTCCATGGTATTATGTGCATTATTTATAGCAGTATCAATATAGGTTAATAATCCTTGTGCATTTTTATGCCCCTGTTCCACTCGCACTAGTTCTGGGATTATTTTATGCAATATAAACAGAGGCATTGAAACTCCATCAATCTCTTTAAACTGTTGGATAAGCTGACGATGATTTCTGTTAATGCTTGTTGCTAAGAAAGCATTATGCGTAAACGAACCAGTTCTTTGTTCCGCAACACTAATCAACTTTCCATAAGTATCAATCTCTCGTTCTATTAAACCTGCAATTCTTCGCGCTTCTTGCAAGATTGCTGATGAGAATTGATAGTTAGAACTTTCTATGTTGGATTTAGAACTTTCAAGTTTACCAATAAATTGTTCTAATAATTGTAAACTATTATTTGCAATTCTTGCACTTTCCTGCGCAATGTACTGTTCTTGATGAGCAAGCGACTTTCCTCCTTCTTGTTGTGCACGCGCTGCAGCTATTTTTTCTCCCACCCAGCTGCTTCCATGAACAAGTCCGCCTAAATAATGTCTTGCAGGTTGAGGCGCATTTGAATGAGGGTCATGACTAAATAAAGCTACAACCGTAGCAATAAGCGCTACTAAACTCATGGCAAATACATCCACCTAATTCTCACCTCTATGGGAAAAAATATCCAATGAATAATAATGATAATATCAATGATATAAAAAATGCTACAAATCCACGACGTGTCCACCAAATGCTTTTGAAAATCAAAAAAGGTATTCCATACTTTAATAATGGCATCATTGCATATCCGAAATTTGTAAAAATCCCATGAAATACCTCTACGTAACTTTGAGGCATAAGATAAACGCCGCCAGTTACTATAATATACATAATCCATTTCAAACGTTTTCTATAACCTTCTTCGCTCATGGGTGTGCGCCTCCGCCTGCTGCGGGTGGCTGTGCTGGAGGTGTTGCACCAGTTCCTCCACGAGCCCTTGATAATGCACCAACTGCTGGATCAATTGCTAATTCCCAGAATAAAATAAAGATCAGCCAAATACCTAATTTAGGATAGTCTGTAAAAACTAACTTAAAAATTGGTTCTACTTGTTTTTCTAATTCTCTTGCACCTTGTTGCAGATTAACTTTGCTTGAACTGCTTTTACTCGATCCACAACCTGCAAGTATGATCAAAAGACTAAGTACAAGAAGCAAGAATAGCAGCTTAAAACGATGGTTCATTTCATCACCAATTTTAATAGACTATATCGCTCATAGGTATTTATATAGTTTTCTGTGATCTGTAGAGAACTTTGCAAAATTATGGTTACTGCCAATTTTGTGAGCATTTTCGAAGTACATATCCAGCAATTTTCGAGGTTCCAGAGAGAAAATTGCTTTGTTAAACAGAGATCTCAATGCGAACTGGCAGTAACCCGAGCTTTGCGAGTATTTTGCAAAGTTCTCTGTACGTAATAAGTCTGGGTTTTTAGCGCCTATTTCGTGAAGCTCTTCTTAGATAACTGTTGGGATTTTTCGGAGTGCCAAAGAGAAAAATCCAATGTTAAATTACTTTTGAAGCTGAACTGGCGCTAAACCCAAAGAAGACTTAATACGTACAAAAACAAAGAAGACTTATTACGTACGGTGACCTCTCATAGGATAGTTTATTTTGTAACAGGTAAGTTACTCAATATTCTTTAATCCTTCTAAATAATCTTCATACAGTATGGGTGATTTTACTCCTATCTCCGCTAATAAATCAAGTAATTCTGATAGTGAAATATGGAGTTCTTTTGCAGTTTTCTGTAACGACCATTTCCCTTCTTTATATTGTTTAAGAACATAGTATTTCCATCCATATTCTATTAATTCTCTCGTAGCTCTTGTTCTGTCTATTCTTTTAATAGTGGATATATTACCAATATGCTCTAATTCATGTGGATTAAATCGAAAACTTACTAATTTAGCCATAGTTATCACCTTGGATTATTTTCTTAGCATCATTTATTATTTCTGACGAATATCTTCCGTATTTCTCAAGATTTTTCAATTATATATAGTTTTCCAATAACATTTAAAAACACATTACTCTCTATATTGTCCATGGTTCAGCGTATTACTATTATTAGGCGAAGATTGCCAAGCCAGAGTTTAAATGAAGAACTCCAATGGTTAGGGTCTTCTTTAGGGTTGTTCAATACTCGTGATAGAGATAAAAGTTGTTTTCGCATATTTATTGAACTATTAAAAACAACAAAACAGCAAAAACCTCTATCTTCAGATAGTATCTCTACTAAATTATCACTTTCCCGCGGCACTGTTGTTCATCATCTCCATAAACTTCAAGAGGCAGGGATTGTTGTTATTGAACATAAAGGGTATATCTTGCGTGTTAATAATCTCAAGCGTTTGGTTGATGAACTTGAACATGACATGGAACGAACTTTAGAAGATATTAAGGAAATTGCAGATAGAATTGATCAGAGGTTGCAATAGTTGTACGTAATAAGTTTGTGGTTTATTCAATTTAATAGATTTACCAATTACATGCCGATAAACTTTCAAGTTTTCTGAATAGTTTTCGAGTATCATTGGTCCTAATAAAATATTTTCAATTAATCCGAAAACCTTCCGAAAGCTACAATAAAATTTCCGGTTTTTTCGTCGAAGGTTTTATTAAGAAGTTCTTGCATAGTATACAACATGGAAACAAATATAAATTCACCAATGCTATCACGAAATAATATGTTATGGCCGTTTAAGGAAAAAAGAGAACAAAAACAATATGCAATTATTATGGTATTTTTCGGAATTATATTACTTTTATTAAAATCATTTTTTTACTATGAATCTTTATTCTACATACTTGGTGTGCTTTTAAGTTGCTTTGGTTTAATGTATATGTTTGAGGCTGTTGCATGAGTTCAATATTTGAAAAAGAAAAGACAGTATTAGAACTAGATGGACAACACATTCTCAACTATGTTAATATTCTTGTTATTACAACTATTTCTGTATTACTCATAAAAAATACATTCCAATAACCATCACCAACAAAATATCAAACACTGCTTCATGCAACGGCAATTTAATCACAAAACCTTTTTCTATAATATAAAATACTTTTTTCCACCCAAATATATTGAGATTGATATAATCCAAAAATAAATGTGAATAATACCCAAGTGCAATAGTCAATGATAGTAATGGTTGAAACAACATGATTAATAATAATTTTGAGGTAATAAAAGCAAAACCAATTTTATGGTGGATAAATGTTCTTTCAATAGGATCATGCTTGACAACAGCAGCATTCCAGACGTGCTTGATGTTAAATGCGAATATTCCATCTCGTCTTTGACGAGTGGTTTGAGAATGACCAATCACTTTGAGAATATTCGCATTCTTAGAAAACCGACTCGAGCGAAGCGAGCAATCCACCAGTCTGTGACTGGGGGTGGTCGGTTTTCTTTTGAAATCTTTATAATGATAAAGAAATCCAAGATAATGGTCAAGATCAATAAGCACGCCAATAATTCCTGCAGCAAATGCTTGTTCGATACTGAGTATATTATAATGGTTGAATACTAATCCGAGAACAAAGGGAAATAGAAAATGAGATTGCGGGTACATGTTACACCTTTGTAGTTCTTTACGTTAGAGAACTTTGCAAAATTATGGTTACTGCCGATTTTGTGAGCATTTTCGAAATACTTATCGGGCAATTTTCGAGGTTCCTTGCCGATAGGCAAGTCTTATAATCCCGATCTTTAGTCGAGATTATATTTATAGAGAGAAAATTGCTTTGTTAAAGATATATCTCCATGCGAACTGGCAGTAACCCGAGCTTTGCGAGTATTTTGCAAAGTTCTCTTTATAATTATTTAACTAAACTACTTTATTCTTTACTTTCTTCTTGCTAAAAAATTGATTAATATTGTCAATAGTTGTATCCATAATCCTTTGTATGGCTTCAGTAGTATTAAATGCGTTATGGGGAGTGATTAAAACATGATCGTCCTCAAGAAGCGCATGGTCTTCAAGCATTAATTTCAATTGGCTGCTTTCAATATGCCTTGTTTTTAATAATCTTTTTTCGTCTTGAATAAATGATTCTGCTTCTAGTACATCTAATCCAGCTCCAGCAATAATCTTTTTTTTCAAACCATATAATAATGCTTCAGTTTCAATAACACTGCCGCGAGAAGTATTAATCAAAATGACGCCTTTTTTCATATGTTTAACTGCATTCTTATCAATTAAATGATGTGTTTCTTTAGTATAAGGGACATGGATAGTGATAATATCAGATTTTTTTAACAGCGTTGGCAAACTTGTATAGGTAAATCCCAGCTTTTTTGCAAGCTTTTTGTCAGAAGTTCTTGCATAACCCAAAACATTCATTTCAAAACCTTTTGCCATGGCAATAACATGCTGTCCTATATGTCCCGTGCCAATAACACCAAGGGTTTTTCCTTTTAAGTCAAAACCACGCAACTCTTTAAGAGAAAAATTTCCTTGAATGGTACGCATATATGTTTTATGAATCTTTCGCGATAAGCTCAACAGCAGCGCAAATGCATATTCTGCAACAGTATTTTCACCATAAAAAGGTACATTGCAGACAATAATTCGACGCTGTTTGCATGCGTCAAGCGCGATATGATCATAGCCTGTTGACATCGTTGCAACCAGTTTTAATTTTTTTAATTTATTAATCATATCAGCTGTTATTTGAGAATGCACAAACACAATTAAACCATCAATATCTTTAATATTCTCCAGATTTCGAGCATGGAGTTCTTTATCAACAAAAATAAGCGTATGTTTTTTTAATTTTCCAGAGATATAGTTCTTTTCCCATGGCTCTAGTTCAAAGAATGCAAGTTTTGCCATGGATGTTTTCCTTAGAAAACAAGTTTTTAAATCTTGTTATTTATGGGCACAATCCAATTTGTAAGTGATATTGCGAAAAGTGCCACCATCTTTTTTGCGAGGCTTTTCTTATATTCTTATTGAGTGCTATCCGAGGTTCCAGAGAGGATAGTACAATCGATAACTGTATCTTAAGCCGAGCCGATGGTGGATGCCGAAGGCATTTTCGCAATATCACGCGTTTTTTGGATTGTGCCTATTTATGGGCTCTGTCCCGAATGAAGTTTTTGGTGCCATGCTGGTGATTATCCTTCAAATTAATATGTGAGAAAAAAGGAAATTCCAATGGGAATTTTTTCCTTCTTATAACCCAGTGGGATAATCACGGCACCAAAACCGAGGCGTGAGCCGAGATTCGGGGCAGAGCCAATTTATGTTGACATTTCAAGTCAACATATTGTATAAAATAACCTTCTTACCACTCTTTTTCAACAAAAAGTATTTTCTAATCAACGAATGGCATCGAGAAGCTTCATGATGGGCATTATGATGATAAGCATAACCAAAATCCATAACCATATGGAGTAATAATCCTAATGAAAAAAACAAAATCCATCTATTATATATACTTGCAATAAGTAATAATAACCACATTTCTGCCGTATGAAATAGGTTAATGACATTGAAGTTTCGGAAATCTGTTTTTATATGATAAGTATACGCATCTCTAATTATTTTAAACACATTGATCGTAAACACCTTAAACTTAATCATATACCACAGAACATGATCGCTATCAATTAAAACTCCGCCTGCAAAAAACAAAATTCCTAACCAATAATCGTAGTGCCAAGAGATAAAACTAGCAATTATTAAGGAAACTATAGTATGTTGATGGATATGTGCCATTGGAGACCTCATAGTACTTAATCTTTGATGAAGTATATTATTCAACTAATAAAAACTAGGGTGGGCAGTATTTACTTTATATTGTCGAAAAAAATAATATTATTGGCAGGCAAACCGCTTTTACTGCGGTAAAAGCTCGGCATGATACATGCCGTTTGCGCCAATATTATTTTTTTCTCTCCTTCAAATTATGTATAAACTGCGAGCAATACTACCCACTTCTGTTTTTATACTTCTATGCTTAATAAAACAATGCATATTACAATAACAATCGCGCCTATTTTTTGTTGCAATGACAACTGTTCTTTAAAAAATAGATATCCGCCGAGTAATGCTATGAATGGAGATGATTCAGTTATAGGAATAACTAATGATACTTTCTCGCTATGTATAGCAAATGCATAAAATAATGTTCCTAATGAAACAGTTAGTCCTGCAAAAAGCAGAAAGAGTTTGGTTGAGCGTTGCAACATAGTAAACTCTGCGATCATATTTTGCTTGGAGGTTACTTTAACATATATATACGTGAATACAAAGACAAAAAATTCGAGGAAGAAGGCGCTTGCAAGAGCGCCTATGCTTGTAACCATAAATTTCATAAGAAAATAAACTACTCCCCAGCCAACAGCAGCAAGTAATGCATATTCTAGACTAACAAATGATCGTTTAATAGTAAGCTTGTGATCAATTTTAAATGAAATCAACAGCGTTGCTAAAATAATCATACTAATTATACTATATTTTACTGGAGAAAGAACTTCATCCAAAAAAACAAATGAAAGCAGAAGCGTAATAATGACTGAAGTTTTGGCAAGTGCAGTTGTCAAAGAGACCTCTCCTTTTTCTAATCCTTTAATAAAAAAGAAATAAGGTATTGCACCAATAATGCCTATGCTTATTATCATCAGCCATTGTTTAAAGGTGAGTGATAGTAACGAATTAATATCGCCCATAACTAATAATGGAAGAAGAAACAATGCGCTAATTCCTAACCTCAGCACTGCAAATATTTCTGGTGGCATTTTTTCTTTTTCTAATAAGTACTTAGCAAATAACGTGCTTATTCCATAAAAAAACATACCTGCTATTGCAAACATAATTCCTGATAACATTCTTAGTATACATTAATGGTGCTTTTAATGTTTTATGGCATGTTATCGAGATATTTTTTAACATTAAGAGGAAAAAATAATGAATTTTCTACATAATATAGAAATTCACTCATAAGTGAGAACGAAAGTTTAAATAGTAGTGGTTCTAAAAATGGTTAATTGTTATGATTGGTTTGGGAATCATAAATAATAAAATAATTATAATAAAATTTATAAAGAAGTAAATAATGAGTATGGTAACAAATGAGGTGAGTATATGGTAACTAGTAAATATAATGACATTACTTCTCAAAACTCTTTTTATGTTGCTAATGAGGTGATTAGCTGTGGACAATAAAAAAACAATAATTTATAGTATTCTATCTTTATTATTGGTTGCAATTCTAGCAATTGTTTATGCGGGGAATCCTTCGGTAACTGTAGCTTCACCTGGTACTGTAGCATATTTCAATGCAAGTTATGGTTGTGCATTTTTATCTAATGCCACAGCAGGCGGTGCAACAATTTTTGGATGTCATGCAGGTTCAGGAAACATTTCTGGTGTATTCCTTATCAATGTCTCTGTTACTGATTCAGAAGGTATATCTACATCTTTTGATGCAGTAAATTATAGTATTTACAATCAAACTGATACTCTTATTGCTATTAACACTAGTCAGGGTGTTTTAATTGGAAACAGCACTTTTAGTTCAAATAACTCTAACAATACTCTCGTTGGTAAATTCATAAGTGCAACAGGAAGATGGAATGGTTCTTATGATCTTGCAAACTTGAACGGATCTGTAAGAAATGGAACCTCTATCACAGGTTTTAACAGTTCAGGCAGAAGATTCTTGGATGGCAATTATACATTATCGTTTAATATTAGTGATGCAACCGGTGTTAATTGTGTTACTATCAATGGTTCATGTAGTGGCATTGGCAATGTAACACTTGTCGTAGATACTATGCCTCCTAATGGATCAATGAGCATGACCAACTTAACTAATACTAGTTCACTGGTATCATTGGTTGCAGCTGTTACTGATATATTTACTGTGGCTAATGTAAGTTTTGTAGGTTCTGGGGTAAACTCAGTAAATTTTAATTTAAGTAACAGAAGTTTAACTACAAATGCAAGTGACAGTACAAGGTGGCCTCAGATATCAGGTTCAAATTCTGGTGGTACAACATGGAATCAGACTGTTAATGTGTCTGCTACTTTATCAGCAGCTGCAGCAGTTCCAACCATGATAGTTGTTAGCTTGCAAGCAAACGATACTGCTAATAACAGTATGATTAACCGTACTGAAGTGCACTTTATGTATGACAATGTTGCACCAGTAATGGGATATAATGTAACGCGAAGTGATAATCAGACAACTATGAATAATACTAACTGGTTGGGTGGAACTGGTAGCTTATCAGGTGCAATGATTAAAAACGGTTCATTTACTTTAGCATTCAACGTAACAGCAAACGATACCCAAGGTACTAATGCAAATGGAAATGGATTAAATGGATCTGTTGTAAGTGTAACATTTAATATTACAAGAAATAACGCAGTACTAACAACTCTTACAGCTGTGCATCATGCTGCAGTAACAGCAGCAAACGAATCTCCTTGTGGAGGTACAGCTGGAGGAAATACAGGTACTGGTTCATGTCGTCAGTTCTGGTCAGCAACGTATCCAATCAACTCTTCAGCATGGGCTGATGGTGTATGGAACATGACTGCAGTAGCAACTGATAGTGCAGGCAACATAGTTACTCGTGATCTATCATTCACTGTTGATATGGATGTAGATGCAGCAGCAGCAGAAACAACAACCGTTGCAGCAGGAAGTAAAGGTGGTGATACTCCAAGTAGTTCAGCTGGAACTAACCTTGTAACTGCAGGTCAATCAGCAGATGCTGGTGAAGTAACAACAAGTGCAGATTCTGCAGCACTCTATCGTGTTGGTGCAGGTGGAACTGTTAACTTTAATGTTAATGGTGAAGCGCATGCATTGAAAGTTGATAGCATAAGTGGCGGTCTAGTGACAGTAACCGTAAGTTCAGAACCACAAACTTTAGAGGTTAATAAAGGCGAAACTAAACAAGTTGACCTTGACAGCAATGGTGTAGATGATGTCGCAGTAACTGTTGAGAAAATCATCTCAGCAAAAGCATACATTAAAATCTGGAAACTTTCAGATACTATGCCGGTAGCAGGTCCAGCAACAACTCCTTCAGAAACACCAAGTGAGCCTGAAACTGAAGCTCCTTCAGAAGTGCCAAGTGAAGCTCCTGGGGCAGAAGCAGAAGAACAACCAGTTCAAGAGCCAAGTGGTTCAAATGTCTGGTGGTGGGTATTGCTTGCTTTAGTTGTTGTCGTAGGAGTAGTTTGGTACGCAAAGAGCAAGAAAAACTAATTTAGTTTTTTCTTTTTTTCTTATTTTATTTTTCTCAATTCTTATTATTAAAAGAGATAATTTTGGTTAATCTTCTTGTATATCTGAGTAAAATTCTTAAAATAATAAACATAAACATTTGAAGGAGAGAAAAAAATAATATTGGCGCAAACGAAATGCTTCATTTCGAGCTTTTACCGCAGTAAAAGCGGTTTGCCTGCCAATAATATTATTTTTTTCGACAATATAAAGACAATATAAAGTAAATACTGTCCACCTTATTTGGATAATGATACAACAGGTGAGTATGAAGAGAATATCTTATATTGAATCAATTATGCACTACTTCAACTAAATAATCAATATTTTTATAAATATGTTTCATTTTTAGTTAATAAAAATGGTAACATATCAAGATAACACTGAGGATTGGTTTACTGCAGGGAAATTAGCTCAAAAATATGTTAAATATGCTTCTTCTTTGATTAAAGAAGGAAAACAAGTATTAGATGTTGCAGAGCATATTGAAGAAAAAATCCTTGATGAAGGAGCAATTCCAGCATGGCCAGTAAATTTATCGGTAAATACCTGTGCTGCTCATTATACACCTCATTATGAAGACAAATTAACCTTTACTAAACAAGATATAGTGAAATGCGATGTTGGTGTTGCGGTGAATGGCGCAATTGGCGATAATGCAATTACTGTTGATTTAACGGGAAAATCTGCTGCATTAGTCAACGCATCCTTAGATGCATTAACCAATGCAGCAGATTTTCTTAAAATTGGAATTTCATTAGGAGAAATTGGTAAGGTTATTGAAGAAATAATAACCAACGCAGGTTTTCAACCAGTACGAAACCTTTCAGGACATGGCTTGGATAGATTTAAAGTTCATACGCCGCCTTCAGTTCCTAATTTTGCTAATAACAGCTCGACAAAACTACAAAAAGCCCAGATTATTGCTATTGAGCCGTTTGCAACAACAGGCATAGGGAGAATTAAAGATAGTCAAGATCCTCAAATTTTTGAAGTAATCAGTACAAAGCCAATAAGGGATGCGATTGCAAGGGATGTATTTAAAGAATTGCAATCACACGGCGGTTTGCCTTATGGTAAACGCTGGCTTTGCAAAAAATTCTCAGAAGCAAAAGTAAACTATGGATTAAAACAATTATTGGCAAATAACAATATTATGGCTCATCCACCGTTAGTTGAAGTAAGTGATGGTTTAGTTAGCCAGGCAGAATGGACATTCCTAATAGATGATGATGTAGTGATTTTAACTAAGTAGTATATAATAAGTCTCCAGACTTATTATATACGTAAATTCGAAATGTTTAAAAAGAATCTTTTTCCAGTATCATGTTAATTCATAATAATTCATAAAAATAGGTGGATACTATTACTGAACTTGAAGAAGACCTGGCATTAACCAATTATGTCGCTTCTGAAAGAGATAAAGGCTTTAGCGATGCAGAAGTTAAAGAGAAATTACTTGCAGCTGGGTGGGACAAAGCTAAAATTGAAGCTATTCTTCAGGATTTAGCGCAAAAACAAACAAAAGGAAAAGCTCCTTCCACAGAAACCTTTATTGAAAAATCATCTTCTGTTGAAAAATTCGCAAAATATAGTCCTTATATGGCAGAAAACGAAACAGTTTCTGCAGCTTATAAAATTGGGTTTTATCATTTTTTGTTGACTAATGAAGGCCTAATTCTTTTAAGAACATTTCCTAAAACCCTTATTAAATATCATTATAAAGATATTGAGCTTATTGAATATTATACCAACATTAAATGGGGTAAGCTGGTATGGTTTATTTCATTAAGTGTTGTTAGTTTTTTCTTTTTCATGCTTGAGGATTTGGTCTTCACTAAAATATTGCAAACATTGCCTTTTTTAAAACCGTTACTCGGTAAAGATTTATTCATGAGCATGAACATTGTTGGTGTTATTATTTTCTTTGTTCTCATTATTTTAACCATCAGCAATGGTTATGGATTTTTTACGTCAATATTTGGAAGAATACGAGTTTTACCTTATCGTGAAGCTCCGATAGATATCATTACTAAAATGACACGGCCGGTTCAAGATTTTATCATTGATATTGAGAATAGAAAGAAAGAAGCGCATGCATTGGAAACACAAGGTAGTGTTAAATAAGGTTAAACACAAATAAAAATATATATAAATTATGCTCTTTTTCATGTTAGTATGGGTGCCATAAAGGGGTTTGTTGAGAGTTTTGTTGATAGGGCAGAAATAACACCAGCAATGCGTCAATTTTTGCAGGTAAAGGACGAAAACCCTGATTGTATTCTTCTTTTTAGAATGGGTGATTTTTATGAAACGTTCTACGATGATGCAGTGATGGTTGCAAAAGTTCTTGATATCACCTTAACAAAGCGCGGCACTAAAAATCCAGTGCCTTTAGCAGGCATTCCTTATCATGCATTGGAAAATTATCTCCCTAAACTGATTAAAGCAGGGCTTAAAGTTGGCATTGTTGAACAGTTAGAAGATCCGAAACAAGCAAAAGGCGTTGTTAAAAGAGGTTTAGTAAGAATAGTAACCCCTGGAACTATTATTGAATCAACGATGCTGACTGAAAAACAAAATAATTACCTTGTAGCATTTTGTCCGGATGCAACATTCAAACTAGTAGGTTTAGCTGTTGCAGATCTTTCAACAGGTGAGTTTATCGTCACTGAAATACTATCCGAGCAATTAGAGCATGAATTTACCCGAATAAATCCCGCAGAAATCTTGTTTCCTGAAACTTTGCAGTCTCAACAATATCATGAGAAATTTCCTTTACTTTTAAAAAGAACTTTTTTTATAAATCCCTATCATGACCGTTATTTTTTAAGAGAGTTTGGTTATAAAACTATTGTTGAGCATTTCAAGGTATTATCTTTAGATTGCTTTGCTCTCGAAGATAAGTCTCTTGCTATAAGCGCAGGAGGAGCATTGTTATATTATCTTAAACAAACACAAAAAGCAAGCCTTCTTCATTTTAAAAAAATAAGTTATTATACCACAGATCAATTTATGATCTGTGATAAGGCAACAATCTTTAATTTAGAATTGTTAGAAAATATTCGTGACAAAACAACACATGCTACATTATTAGGTGTTTTGGATAAAACAAAGACACCGATGGGTGGAAGATTATTAAAAAAATGGATGTTGCATCCTCTGTTAGATCTTGAAGAAATACGTCAACGCCACCATGGAGTATATTCATTATATATGAATATACTATTAAGAAAAGATATTATCAACCAGCTTGAAAAAATAAACGACATTGAACGGCTTATTTCACGTATTAATTATGGCAATGCAAATCCAAGAGATTTATTGTCTTTAAAAAACTCTCTTTCTGCACTTCCTGAAATAAAGCAATTGCTGCAGGCAATTGCTGGAACATTGTTTAAAAAAATAATCTCCTTGGATGATTTCAAAGAAGTTACCGATCTCATTGCTGCAGGAATTAATGATGACCCTCCGATCAGCATACGTGATGGGGGAATTATTAAACAAAGTTATAATAAAGAAGTTGACGAATTGCATGATATTTGCAGTCATGGAAAAGAATTTATAAAAAATCTTGAAGAAAAAGAGCGTTTAACAACAGGTATAAAATCATTAAAAATTGGTTTTAATAATATTTTTGGGTATTATATTGAAGTTACCAAAACAAATCTAACCATGGTTCCAAATCATTATATCAGGAAACAAACTATTGCAAATGGCGAACGCTTTATTACTCATGAACTAAAAGCATATGAAGAAAAAATTCTTGGCGCAGAAGAGAAGATTAAAATTATTGAATACGAGCTATTTCAAAAAATAGTGAATAAAATAATGGAGTTTACTCAGCAAATTCAGGAAACTTCACAAGCAATAGGTGAACTTGATGTCCTTCAGAGTTTTGCCACTGTTGCAGTTCATAATAACTATGTGCAGCCAAATATGCTCGATCATGCCTGTTTTGATCTGTATTTAGAACAATCACGCCATCCTGTTATAGAAGAATTAGAAGAAACATTTATTCCTAATGACATTACTCTTAATGATCAAACAAAGCTGATGGTTATTACTGGACCAAATATGGCTGGAAAGTCAACCGTGATGAGACAAGTTGCTTTAATTGTTTTAATGGCTCAAATAGGGAGTTTTGTTCCTGCAGCAAAAGCAGAGATAAGTGTTGTTGACAGAATTTTTACGCGCGTAGGGGCGCATGATGATTTAACTCATGGTCAATCAACCTTTATGGTAGAGATGAATGAAACAGCTGCCATCTTGAACAATGCAACTGAAAAATCATTAATTATTATGGATGAAATTGGTCGCGGGACAAGCACGTTTGATGGTGTTGCCCTTGCATGGAGTGTGGCAGAATATATTAGTAAAAACATAAAAGCAAAAACAATGTTTGCCACCCATTATCACGTATTAACAAAATTAGGTGATTATCCTGGAGTTAAAAACTATAATATTGCCGTCAAAGAATGCGAGGATTCTATTATTTTTCTAAGAAAATTAATTTCTGGCGGTACTGATAAAAGTTATGGTATTCATGTAGCTAAACTTGCAGGATTGCCAGAAGCTGTTCTTGTGCGGGCAAGGGAGATACAGGAAACTCTTGAAGAAGAAGATACTATGCTTGATGATTTGACTCATCTTACAAAATCAGATGATAAAAATAAGCAGATGACATTGTCAGAAGCAGTGAGGTGATTATATGTCTGATATTGAAGAAGTATGTTCAGTTGATGAAATTCCTGAAGGTGGTTCGAAAGTTGTTGATATTGGTGATAAAGAAATAGCATTATTTAAGATAGAGGGAGAAATATATGCTATTAATAATGCTTGTCCTCATCGTCAAGGGCCGTTAGGTGAAGGCGAAGTGAAAGGAAATGTAGTGACTTGCCCATTACATCGTTGGCAATTCGATGTTATTTCTGGAAAAAGTGTATTTCCTCCTGGGCAGCAAGTTGCCTGTTACAAAGTAGAAATCAGGGGAGATAAAGTGTTTGTCGAATGTACGTAATAAGTCTGAGGTTTTAGCACCTATATTCTTGGTTTTGCCCCGAATGAAGTTTTTGGTGCCATACTGGTGATTATCTTAAGAATAAATAATCGAGAAAAAAGGAAATTTCAATGGGAATTTTTTCCTTCTTATAAACCCGTGGGATAATCACGGCACCAAAACCGAGGCGTTAGCCGAGATTCGGGACAAAACCAAATTTCGTGAAATTATTTTATTTATCTCTTCTATTAATTACCTCTTATCTTATCCATTCTCATCATTTTGTGGTAAACTATCTTCATCATCTTCGTGAGGTTTATGAGGTCTTTGAAATCTTTGAATAGTATTATTGCTGATAGTTAACAATATATTCTTCTGATCTTTTTTCTCTCGAAATGTTCTTGGCACATGCACCTTTTCTCGTGAAATGGGATTTTCGCCGCTATAATACATTGCAGTTGAGACTGTCCCTGGTGTTGGAGTAAATACTTGCGTTAATTCGATAAAGATATTGTTCTTTTTGCAATATTCCTTCAATGCTTTCATATCTTCTTCAGTGCAGCCAGGATGGGCTGCGACAAAATAAGGCACTAATTTCTTATGAGTATGCTGTTCGCGATTAATGAGCTCATATTCTTTTAAAAATTCATCAAATGCTTTTTTATTTGATTTATTCATATTTTTTAATACAGTATCTCGAATATGCTCAGGCGCTATTTTTAACCTGGTGACAAATTGCATAATCTTTCTAAATAATTTTTTCTGATCAAGAATTATATCATGACGAATAGCGCTTCGTAACTCTAAATTGATGTTTAGTTTTTCAACATCTTCAAGAAGAGGGATTAAATCGTCGCGGAGTTTTCTATATTTGCAGCCAACACATTGTTGATTGCAATATTGTGTTTTGTTGTACACGGTAATCTGCTGGTTGAGAATTGGTGAATAGATTTGTTCAGGAACATTATAAACTGCGCAATAACTTCCATACATGTTTAATGTTGGCATGGTTAAATCATTTATTTTGCTGACTTTTTTTTGCTGTAATTGTTTTATTTCTTTAATAATGCCTTCTTTACTTCTCCTTGCAATATTCTTTCCTTGGACTAAAGGAATAACGCAGAAATAACATCCGCCCCAGCACCCTCTGCCAAGCACCACAGAATAATCTAAAAACTCAACGATTTCTCGAATAGCATTAAACTCAATAGTAGCTGGGTGTAATTTTCTAGTAAATGGTAACTCATAGACATAATCCATTTCCTCTTCATTTAAAGGATGACCTGGTCTATTATGAAGAATATAACCTTGTCCTGTTTGTTCAATAAATGGATCGTCAGGTAAGAGAAATTGTATTCTTGCAGCGAGGTTAAACTTTGTTTTATCAGCTGTTTGTTCTTCAAAGCTTGGCAAAAATCTTACGTTATGAGGCAAGTCTTCTTTTTTAACTCTTAAAGCAATACCGTCAATACGCTTCATGTTATTATTATTATTATTATTATTATTTTTTAATGCTTCCAACAGATTAAGCAATGATCGCTCAGCATTGCCGAATATAAGAAAATCAGCTTTACTATCATTCAAGATTCCTCTTCGAAGCTTGTTTTCAACATAGTCAAAATGAGCAAATCTTCTAATCGTTGCTTCTACGCCTCCAATCACGGTAGTGCTTTCTTTAAACAAGCGTTTTATGGTGTGGGTGTAGGTAATAACTGCATGTTCTGGAACATGGATGTGTTCTCTTTTTTTGAGCATAGGTGTATAATTTGCAAGCATTGAATCAAGCAATCCAGAACTAATGCAAAAAAAATATTTTGGTTTTCCAAGCTTTGAAAAATCAGCATCAGTTTGCGGTTGTGGAATAATGCCTACTTTGTAATCTTTTTTATCAAGGAGTCTTGCTAATAATGCAGTGCCATTTAAGGGATGATCATAATAAGGATCTCCAGTGATAAAAATAACATCAAAACTAGTGAACTGTTGGTAATATCTTTTTGCTTCTTGGATTGTAGTTGGTAAAAATGTCATAATATAGTAGTAATAGAGTATTATTTATAATATTTTGTTAATATTTTGGTGTTTTAAAACAAAAAAGTTTATATAATTGGTAAGTTAAATACCCAATGAGGTGATTATATGTCAAAACCAATAGAACCTACGCCTATATTAGAAGGTAATGATGCTGAAAAACTATTAAAAGATATCAGTAGTGTTAAGTATAATCATCACAAGCAAAAATTTTTAGAAGAATGTAAAATGATCTATTCAAAAACAAAGTGATATTCTTGGATATAGATTTTTCTCAAGTTAAAGCAGTTAGATTATCTCGTTTGTTTGATCTATCAAAATTTGATTGTGGTGATCAAGATATAAATGATTTTTTGAAGAACGATGCAATAACTTATCAAGATAATAAATTAGCGACAACTACAATCTTTGTTTATAATGAACAAGTAATCGGTTTCTTCTCTGCTGCAGCTGATTCCATCAAATTAAAATTTAAAGAAAAACAGGATCATCATTTTCAAGAGAAACCAATACAGGAGTTTCCAGCTATTAAAATTGCTCGAATTGGAAGAGATTTCAACTATAACAGACAAGGCATTGGTACAAATATATTGAAGTGGTCAATAGGGTATGTCTTGGGTTGTTCAGAAATGATAGCAGTACGATTTATTACTGTTGATGCTTATCCAAACAAAGTAAAGTGGTATGAACAGTTTGGTTTTGTACGTAATCTTGATGATAAGTATACGCGAAAAGATAATCATGTAAGTATGCGATATGATTTGTTTAATGGAAGTTTGAAATAAATATGATACTTAAAATTATTTTTTATATGAAACAAGTCCATTTATCTCCAATCCTTTCATAGAAAAAAGAACAAAAAGACATACAAATGCATAAGCTATATTAATCAAATATGAAACTCCTGGATTTACATAAGGTAGTATTTGTTTAATTAACAAAACGTATACAAGCAATAATATAATCCCTTTAATCCCGTACCAAACTACCGTTGTTTTTAATATATCTTTCTGACATTTATTCATAATTTCATCTTTGTTCATCACATTTAATATCTATTTCAACCTTACCGTCTCTAAATTCTTTGGAACAGCTGTTTCTATTCTGTTAACGCGATAGATTGAAGAAGCTAAATCTAATGATCTTGAAACTTCGCCGTGATTAATCAAAATCTTTTTTGGCCGTGGATTGCATTTGTGGACATAGCTCATTAATTGCTTCCGGTCTGAATGGCCGGTAAATCCTTCAAGGGTTACTATTTCCATCTTTACATTCATGGTTTCAGTTTTATTGCTGCCTACGACAAAGGTAATGTCTTTCTCGCCTTGCTGCAATCTTCTTCCGAGAGTTCCGGCAGCTTGATAACACATAAAAAAGAGTGTGTTCTTGCTGAAGCTTGCAAATTCCCGTAAATATTCAACAGATGGTCCGCCTTGCAGCATGCCGGATGTTGCTAAGACAACGCATTTTCCTTCATTTTCAATAACTTCTTTTCTTTCCTTGCCTGATCCAACTCGCTTAAAAATTTCAGACAAGAATGGATTTTCATTTTGTTGGAAAATAAGGGATCTGACATTGCTATTCAAATACTCAGGATACGCAGAATGAATGGCAGTAACATCCCATACCATCCCATCAACAAATATCGGCACTTTTTCTAAAGCGCCGGTTCGCATATAATATTCTAATATAAGCATAACTTCTTGCGCTCTTCCAACTCCTAATACAGGAACTAACACCCTGCCTCCACGGGCAAAGGTTTCATTTACTTTCTGGATAAAGATATCTTCACATTCTTTTCTGCTCATCAAAACATTGTCTTTTCCGCCATAAGTGCTTTCAATCATCAATGTTTCAAGACGAGGAAAGTCAGTTACTGCAGGATCAAGAAGATGTGTTTTAGCAAATTTCATATCTCCTGAATAGACTAAATTATGCAACCCATTGCCAACATGAATGTGCGTCATAGCGCTGCCTAAAATATGCCCTGCATTGTAAAAAGTGATTCTAATATCAGGAGTGATATCAGTAACCTCTTCATAATTTATCGTAATAGTGTGCAACACCATTTGTTTGATATCATCTGTGCTAAACAAAGGATCTTTTTCAGTATCATTGCGCTGTACTTTTACAAAATCAAGGGCAAGCAGTGCAGAAACATCTCTTGTTGGAGGAGTGCAATACATAGGTCCGCGGTAGCCATATTTGTATAAATAAGGCACAAATCCGCAATGATCAAGATGTGAATGGCTGACAATTACTGCATCTAAATCCTGGATATTAAACTCAGGCGCATCTAAATAAGGGTATGCTTCAGAATCGCTTTGTGAAACATCAATCCCGCAGTCTAATAAGATTCTTGATTCTGGCGTTTGTAAAAAAATACATGATCTTCCTACATGCCTTCCACTGCCTAAGTACGTAACTCTTACCCATTCATGCTTTTTTTCTCTAATCCATCCGTCATAAATTCTATGCCCTACTTTATCCAAGAATTTTCTTCTGTATTCAGCATTTTCATACATAACAGCTCGAATATTCTCAATGATTTTTGATTTAATCGGAGGTGTTCTTCTAATTAATGGAATCCAGAAAGTAGTTTCTTTAATTTCTTTCAAGATTGATCCTTGTTTTCCAATAGCTAATCCTGGTTTATCTACTTCAATAATAACTCTAGCTCGCGGTTTATCAAAAATAATCTGCGCAATTTCAGATTCCTCAGGGATTAATTTTCTAATGATTTTTTCTGCTTTTTCTGCATCAAGAGAAATATCAGGATCTGGCCGCAGTTCAACCCGTTTTTTAATTAAATCAACAACTTGTTTAATAGTGCCTTCATTATTAGCAAGATACTCTTTGTCTTTAGTATACACAACTATATTTGCTCCTTCAAATGCGACATCAGAAATTTTATTTTCAGGGAGATTTTTTAAAATCTCTTTAATTATTTTATTGGTTTTTGATGGAGAAATTCCATTTCCATTGGTGCCCATATAATTCAGACCTCATCTATATAATCTATACAATCTATATTTGGTAGATATAATTCAATTAAGCATTAAGCAGGATTAAAAAACAAGTGGAGTAAGAATTATCCTTTCAACTCCATAACTAATTCTTCAGTATGCACTTTTTCTATTCCTTTTCGTGTAATGGTGTACACCATAATACCATTACCGCTGTAAGTATCTCGCTGCAATGCAGCATTAACAGCTTTAATTGCAAGATCAACACCTTCGCTTAAACTGATATTTTTATCATACATTGCTTCTAATACTCCATAGGCGAATACACTTCCACTGCCGCTTGAGACATAACTTTCTTCTAAAGTCAATGATCCATCAGCAAAAACATCATAAAGATGAAACCCATCACTATCTTTTCCTCCTAAGAGAAAATGTGAAATTCCAGGGATCATGGACATTTTTCGTATATTGCCATAGACCATTCCCGCTAATAAATTAGCGCCTTCTTTGACATTTACTTCTCTGCCATTCCTGATTTCTTTTAAAGAGATTTCAGCTTTTAACAGTCTCGTTAATAATTGCGCATCAGAAACTGTTCCAGACATAGTTACAATCATATTCTTCGCAACAGGAAACACTTTTTCAGTTCTTTTGTTAACAATTAAATTGCCGGCAGTTGCCCGCATATCTGCAGCCATAACAATGCCGTCTTTGCAAACAATACCTAAAGTAGTAGTTCCTAAATTCATTATATTGCTCTCTTCCATAATACTATCACCCTTTTAAGTGAATATGAGATTTCATAAGAAATAACATGTTTACTTATTGAGAAGAGTTAGTCTTTATAAAAGTTTTGTTTTTTTTGCTGTGTAGTTATCATTTGGAAAAAAACTTATAAATAAACAAACTCTTATCTCTAAAATGCGAAGACCTCAGCCAGTTGCGCGCTATGGCAATAAGGTACAGATTCTTGTAACAGGAAGATTAGACGATGGTCAAGTCTTTGAAAACACCCCTAATAATCAACCGTTAGAATTTACTCTTGGAAAAAAAGAAGTAATACAAGGTTTGGAAGTTGCAGTTGAAGGAATGAGGCTTGGTGAAGCTAAACAAGTTCTTTTGACACCAGAATCAGGGTTTGGTATAAGAAAAGAAGAATATGTGCAAGTGATTCCTCGAACATCTATTCCAAAAGAATTTGTCTTAGAAAAAGGCAAAGTTATTGCTATGCAGCGTGAGAATGGCATTGCTTTTCAGGCAGTTGTCAAGGATTTTAATCAGGAAACAGTTACCTTAGATTTTAATCATCCACTAGCAGGAAAACGTTTAAGTTTTGATATTAAATTAGTGGGGATACAATAAGGTATTTTAACTATCCTTAACTAATTTCCAGCATCCCACTGCAATATATTGTATCCTTTTATTATGAAATTTCTGGCTGTATTTTAAGGGAAAATCAAACTCAATAATATCTTTAATTGAGAAATTATGGTCCTTGCATAACGCTGCAATAAACTGCTTGCTTGTTAATTTGTGAAATGAATAAATAATCTTTGTTAAACTCATTGCTTTTTCCAAAAAGACTTTGTCAATATGCTTATTTCTCGTGCCAAAAGGAGGATTTTGAATAATTAAATCTATGTTCTTTGTTGATTTAAACTGAAGAATATCTTTGTGTTGGATACTATACTGATTTTTCTCAATACACAGGCGTTTAAGATTTTCCCTCAAAACAAGCAATGCTTCTTTATCAACATCAACAAAATAAACATATTTTGCGCCTAACAACAATGCTCCAATGCCTAATATTCCTGTGCCGCAACCTAAATCAGCAACAATTTTATTCTGAAGTTCTCCTTGCATATAACTCTGCCATAATACAGATGCAGCAATTTCAGAGTCTGTTGGATATTGTTCCAAGGTAATATTAGCTTTTCGAAATACATTTAACTTGCTTAATTCTATTGCTAATCTTGATTTTGTGATCATGGGTTTCATTTGAAATGGATGATATATATGTTTTTTGCCCTCAGGTCGAAACTCTTTACAGTACCGGTTTAAAGAGGTCAGAGGGACGGCTCCTTCGGAGCGTGACCGTTTATGCGATTGAAATATGCAAAGTTTCGAAGGCGCTAACCTGGCGGCAGCCATTTTTTGGATGAAGCCAACTTCTGAAAAAACTTTTTAAACAGTTGTTTATTTCTTGAGTGTATGATTGATGCATTGATAAGTCCTCGTGTAAAACAAATCATTGATGAAGTTAATAGAAGAAAAAGTGATCCAGATGTATTAAGAAGGAGATTATGTGAGGCTTCTCTTAATGGTTCTTATCAGCCAACATCTGCAAATAATGATGATCCTACTGCAATTTATCCAACATGCGCCTTGGCAAGGCAATCATTGGAACATATTATCTATCCTCTAAGTTTTTATCGCATAATACGAGAATCAGCGCTTCATAAAATGATGGCAGGTTCTGCTGATGTTCTAAGAGTTATTCCTGATGAAGTTAAACAAGAACTTCAGCGTGAAGCACCTACATTAGTTGATAAAATATTTGATTATCTACAACATACTCCTCAAACAAGGGGCGAAATGACTGAAGATTTATTTGTTGATACAGCTCGCGTAGTTATTAATGGTCATTTAGGTGAGAATAAAGCAGGAATTCTCAAAACAGTTGCTGATAATCTAATGCCAGGACGAACATATACTCCATTTGGAGAAGTAATGTTAGCAATCTATCTTTTAGAACAAGCATTAGATCAAAAGGTTTTATCGGAATATTTTACTATTCCTAATCATTTTTTAGCTGATGCAAATACGCTTCCTAAAGGCAAACCGCATAAACTAGTTTATTATGGAACTTTGCCTCAACCAGGTAAAAATGAAATAAGAGTTTATGCAAGCGAAGGAACACCAGCTGATTCAACATTATTACAAGTTTTGCCACAATTAGCAGTGCTGCCGATTGATCAACAACCTGTTTTAGTACAAACATGGGTGATGAAAGGTGATAGTTATAGAAAATTAGTTTCTGGTGAAAGACAGCCAACACAACATAATGATTGTTACGTGCTTCATATAAATCCACCATTAATGTTAACTGATAATAAATGATTAATAATAATATATAATTAACTTAATATTTTTAAATTGGATAATTATTCTTACCTGTATGGCGAGAGGAATTACTGGTAGAGATGGAAAAGTTATTGAAGTTGATTTTGGTGCTGGTTCAACAAGACAAGAATTATCAGGAGCTTCGTCGTCTCTATTTAATCCATCACAGATTCCTGAGTTAGTTCAGGAAGCTTATGCTCAAAATGCAGCAGACGAAGCAGCGATGAGATGCTTTCCATTAAGTACTCTTGGAATTAGGTTAGTTAATCCTATATACTTGTTGTTTTTCCCTCATCTCCACGAAGAGCAACTAAGTGATATCAACAGTATCCAAGGAATAAGAATACCTGGACCATATTCATTTCCCATTACTATCGAAGGTGGAAAATCTGATGAATATGCTTTTAGGGTGAGAACTCGAAATTCTCCTCCAATTGGAGCAAAAAAGCTTGATGTTGCTGTTCCTAAAAATGGTTTAGAAGAGGTACTTGGTCAACATTTTGATCTTCAAAGACCT
Organism: Candidatus Woesearchaeota archaeon; assembly: GCA_016192995.1. Lineage (NCBI taxonomy): Archaea > Nanobdellati > Candidatus Woesearchaeota > Candidatus Woesearchaeota archaeon. The sequence goes on along the minus strand of JACPTB010000005.1, from coordinate 33,517 downwards.
TTTGATGCTATGGTCATAACTGCTGCACCAATGAGAGGTTTAATAAGGGGTAATAACTACGGAAAAGTTGTTGTTTATGTACCTAATGTATATCAAGCAAGAAGCATTCACCCAGGGAGTGTAAACCTTAGATCAAGGATTGCAGTGATCACCGGCAATGCAACGATATTAAAAGAGCATGAGCGAACCTTTGATTATCAAGCATTATATCATAGTTTGTAATTTGTTAAAAAATATAAATACACAATTATGAGTAGGTTAATTATGAATAAAACAAATCATCAAACAAATCTTATCAAGGAAGAGAAATTAACAAAATACTTTGATATAACAGGCAGAGCTTTGAAAAAAGTTAAAATAGGCAAAGAAAATGCAAAGGAAAAATTAGATTGGAAAGCGGCTGCAGCAGATTTCTTGGATATGGCGCAACGTTATTATGATGATGCAGAGCATTTTAAGAAAAAAGGTGAAATAGTCAATGCATTCGCAGCATTAAATTATGCACATGGCTGGCTTGATGCAGGCGCACGATTAGGCTTGTTTGATGTTGATGGAGATAATGTGTTATTTACGGTTGATGCGAAGAACGAAGTGAAATAAGAAAACTTTGCAAAGTTCTCATAAGATTACTTAACCAGCCATCCTAAAAGTGCTATTAAGAGAAAAATTATACCTACAGATATCATAACACCAAAAATAATAATCAAATGCGCTGTTATAAAATGCCCCCAGACAGCAAATGCTCTTTTTAGAAATGAATCTGAATGCAGCCACCCTTTGTAGTTATAGGTATCTTGTTTTTTATCTTTTGGGCTCATAATGATACTTTGTATAAGCATATTATAAATTTTTTGCTTCAAATGGCACTCTTAACAAGCCGAACTGATGCCAAAACCGAGGCTATGCCGAGATTTTCTACATTGCGGCTTCAAATCAAAGAAATGGACCAGTCGGGATTTGAACCCGAAGCCTCTCGGCTGCCAGCCAAGCGTTATGACCGGATTTAACTACTGGCCTTTATATTCAAAAATACTGTGCTTTTCTTCCGGCAACAACATTTCTTTCAAGATATCCTCTCCTTTGTCGCGTGACAAAAATCAATGGTTCTGGCAGAACTTGGATAGAAACTTTCTCAACGCGATATAATTCACCAGCTGCTTGTACCATCTCAGGCTGGCTAAAAGTAAATTCCAAATAAGTGGCGAGTTCATTAGTAACATCTCCTCGTAATTTCCATCCAAAATATATTGAAGGGATTTGGGGGATTAACCATCCTGGATGTGATTGTACAATAATTGTTTGTGCTCTGCCGCTGCCATACTGCACTGCATAAAATGGAGAAAATCCAAACAATAATTCTCTTACTGTTGAAACAAAGCCGCCATAGCTTGTTATGTTGTCATCTTGTTTTTTGTCGCCAAATCTATGTTGTTCAAAAGTAAGATGATCAATACTGACTGGCGCAGCAATGCCTTCTCTTCTGACAACATCATGACATCCTTGAAGAAACGCTCTGATGTTAGTTTTTAATGAACTTTGTCTGTTAGTAGTTGGCTTAAGTTTTCCTGTATGTTGATCAAAATCATCTTCTCCAACACCATAACCTGAACTCACTAATCTTGAGCTTATGCCAAAACCAAAATCAGTTACATACATTGGTTTAATATAGGCACCTTCATTTAACGTTACTTTCATAACATTGATAGGCACTGTTCTAAATGTTCTCCAAGATAATCTTCTTTTATCACCATCTTCCATCAAAGCTACGTATTCAAGTAAACCTAGTAATGCACGTTTATGCCGTTGTGGATGTAGTCTATGCCCGGGTAGTTTTAATTCTGCAGCTAATTTATTTTCAGTTCCTAATGGACAGGGATAAATTGGTGGAATTGATTCAAGTGATTTTCCTGCATCTTGGAATTCTCTTACTAATGCTCCAACAACAACTTCCAATGTTCCATCGCCGCCAACAATAGTGACAAGCTTTGGGTTTTTGCAAGCAACTTGGGTGGCAAATAAAGAAGTATGTTCTTGACGTGAAGAAACATCAAACCCAATACCTTGAAGTTCACTGGTTAATCCATTTGCTTTAACTCCGCCGGCATAACCATTAACTATTCCATATACTCCACGTCTTTCAAACTCTTGTCTTATTCCAGATATTTCGTGAGGTAAGAACATAGGTATCATCTTATTCATATTATAATTCTTTATCCTTAATTTCCGTCCAAATACTTTTAGTATGATCTAAATCAAGCTCTTTTCTAAATGCTCCTGCTACAAGCAGGGGAAATAAAATACTTGCTTCGCCGTTTACTTTAACGTTTGGCGCGTTTGATTTGACTTTGCCCCAGCTTTTGGCTTCCTCAATATTTGCTCCTGCATTTGAACCCTCATATTCTGCTGCTGTCGTGATATAGACTGCGTAATCAGCTCCTTCTCTAAACAAGTTTGCATTAGCAATATGATGCTTTGGCATGCTTCCGCCTAACGCAATAATACCTGTTTTCTCAGCGTTGAGCGCAATATCAGTTATTGCAACAATATCATCTGCCATATCAATTTTAAAATCAGGATATTTTTTCTTAAAAAAATATAATGCATCTCCTATAGCTCCATCAGTCAATGCAGGACAAAATACAGGAATATTATGTTTTGTTGTCCAATAATAAATAGAATTTTCATCTTTGACTTCTTTGCCAAGCTCGAAAATAAAATCTTTGGTATTAATTATCTTGCCTGTTTGTTTTTGCTGGTGATATAATCTCATAAAAAATGGTTCAAGTAAACGGTGCAGTTCAAGGTATCGGTCATTGGGAATGAATAGATTTCCTGTTCGATTGATTCCTTGATCAAGCAAGACATTTCCTGGTGTATGGTAGCTTCCAATAACAAATGACTTTTTTGTTTTAATAATATCTTCTTCTATGCCTCCAGCAGTTGTCACAAGTACATGAATTAGTTTATGTTTGACAAGATAGGCAATTATTTCCCGTAATCCACAGCTTACCATATTTGAAGTAAAGCCAAAGAAGATGGTAGCATTGTCTTTACGCATTTCTCTGCAAATTTCAATGGCTAATCGCAAATCAGTTGCTTGAAAACCAGTAGTAAAATAACTGTCTAGAAACGCATCAATGGCAAATGGTTTTTCAAAGTCATACCCTTTTACTTTAATCCATTCATCTAAGGTAGCAGTTGGTTTTAAAAATACTCTTTCTTTTGCTTTTTCAAACTTTTCTTTGCTTGGTTCTTTGCTATCAACAATTTCTTTATGCATAAGAGAGAAAAATAGGGTTAGTTTTATAAATATACTGGTGTTAATGGCTGTGTAGAAAATGTAGTTTTTGGCATCTTTTTGTGAGGCTCTTCAAGGTCATGTGTGGGGATTTTTCGGAGTGCCAGAGAGAAAAATCCAATAAAGCAAGTATATCACAAGCCGAACTGATGCCAAAACCGAGGCTATGCCGAGATTTTCTACACAGTTGGTATTAATGGCTCTGTAGAAAATGTATAACAAGATGCAAAAGTTGATTGTTATGGTTATAACAGCAGTTATATTTGACATGGATGGAGTGATTGTTGACTCAGAAGGTATTTGGGACAAAGCTACTGCTGAAGCTCTTAAAAAGTATGGTAAAAACTACCAGCGAGACATACTGAAAGTAATGTGTGTTGGAAAAGGCTTTAGAGAAAGCTGCGGTATTTTGCTTGATTATTATGATCTTGATATTAAGATTGATGATTTTATTGATGAGCGAAGAAAATTAGTTATGGATTATTACAATAAAGAGATTGATTTTATTCCTGGTTTTTTAGTGTTTTTTAAAAAAGTAAAGCAACAGCAGCTTAAAACTTGCGTTGCAACTGCATCAGGCCAGATGTTTATAGATCTCATTGAAAAAAAGTTAAAGATATATTCATTATTTAATAATAATATTTATTCAATTGCAGATGTCAATCATGTTCCTAAACCAGATCCTGCAGTTTTTCTATTCGCTGCAGAACAGTTAGGAGTTAAACCTGAACATTGTATCGTAATTGAAGATTCGCCTAATGGCATTAAAGCAGCAAAAAATGCCGGAATGAAATGTGTTGCGTTGACAACAACATTTACTAAAGAACATTTGCGAGGAGCAGATGTTATTGTTGATAAATATGATCAAATAAAGATATAGTCTTAAGCGGCTCCGGTGAAAATGTAGTTTTTGGTGCCATGCTGGTGATTATCTTTCTAATTGATATGTGGGAAAAAAGGAAATTCCAATGGGAATTTTTTCCTTGTTAACATAGGTGAGATAATCACGGCACCAAAACCGAGGCTATGCCGAGATTTTCACTGGAGCCGTCTTAAACACATGGTTTAATTTTCAAACAATCTTTTTCTATTTTAAGAATAACTTTTTCACCTTCATGGAAATTTAATGCTGTTTCAACATCTTTAGGCAATCTTAGAATAAGGTTGCTTCTAATTCTGCCTAGTTTTGCTTTTATTGCTTGTTTCTGCAGTTTATTCATCATTAAGACTCGTTGAGTATCTTCTGGATGATAATATTCTTCACCGCAAGAACATTTATATCCTCGCAAAGTATACTGATTAAATCGTAGATTAGTTTTATACTTCATTTGTTTATTACATGTCTGGCATTTCATAGTAATTTCCTGGTAAATTTTCCAAAGTGTGTTACTAACCATACTTTTTCATTAAGTATGCGGAAATAATCTTGAACAATAACAACATTGTATGTTTTATTCCCTTTATTCAACCATTTTTCTATAGTATTTCTCTTTCTTTTCCTTGGTGCTTCATACCCTTTATGAAGTATTTCTAATATATCCTCAATATTTTTCTCATGTTTAGTCAGCTCTCGTAAAGCACTTTTACTACAAGATACTTTCAGTCCCTTATAAGTGGCTAAAGGAAGTATGTCTAAACATATGTCATCAACATATGTATTTAAATCTTGTGTTTTATCATCGATTTTGTCATTATTATTAAAATCCATAGACTTCTTGTTCACGAACTCCTTAAAAAACCTACGTTGAAAAAATCATTAATATTTCCGAAAAATCCGTAAACGTTTCCGAGAATTTTGTAAAGTTTCCGAACAGTTTAAAAATAAAATGTAACTCTTTCGAAATCTTCGAAAAGAATAGGGGGGATTTTCTACACTGTTTCAATCTTATTCAAATCCAATTCACATAAAATGTACTCTTCTCCTGTATTCTCCCAATTAGGAAAAGCTTTCTTTTCTTCGGCGCAAAGCTTTTTAGCTACTAGCAAAGATTCATTTTTTCGAAAATGCCCCATAACTGTTTCATAGCCTCGCTGTTTTGCAATTTTACAGAATGCTAATAACAAATCCTGTCCATAACCATTGCCTTGAAAATTCTTGTCAATAACATAATTGAATAAATACATTATTTTTGAAGGGTGTTTAGTGATCGTTGTTTCCAATCCAAATTCTTTAATTTCATCAGCTGATAACGGGCAGCCAATAATATTCCCAATATATTTGTCTTTAAATTGAAGTGTTAAGGCAATTACAGCAGGCGTATTTAAAAGTTCAAGAAATTCTTCTGCTGTTGATCGAATTGATTCAGGATACAATTGTTCTGATCCGAGAATATCATCTTCAAAAATAAACCAATTAAATTGGTTAAGTTCTTCAAAGCTTAGCATAGGTAATCGAGAATGTTAGTGTTAATATAGTTTGTTATTATTCAACATCCTTATTTTCTTTAATCTTCTCAAATTTGGGATAGATTCCTGATTTCATAAATACCTGCTCGAGTTTAACAGCAATGCCTTTGTCACTGAGCATATCTTTGCTGATCATTACTGCTTTTCCTAAGCCAATCAACTCATCTTTTAACGTCATTACAGCAAGGGGATCATCAAGTTGAACATTTGAAGTTACTTTGCTTATGCCAGGGCATTTTAAGCTTGCGCCATTGCAGAGGGTATTCACTGTTTGGTCAAAAACCCAAACTTTAGGCAAATGCTCGACTGCTTTTTCAATAGGTTGAATTAATGTACGCAAATAAGTATCATTTTTTTCTTCTTTATAATAATGAAATGCATCAGTTAAATCCTGCAAAGTGCAGAATGCAGTTTGCTCATTAAAAGGTCCTGCTTTTGTTCTGCGTAATTCAGCCATGTGCGCTCCACCAACTTCTTGGCCAATATCTGAGCATAATTTTCTAATATAGGTTCCTGCCTGGCAGCCAACTAAGAAGAGAACATCTTTGTCTTTAATTTCTAAAATCTTGATATAATATACTTTTCTATATCGCCATTGCCTTTTAACGGCAGATTTAATAGGCGGCATTTGTTTTATTTTGCCAACAAATAAATTGCACACTTCTCTAATCTTATCTTCGGATAATTCTTTATGAAGATGCATTAAACAGATATATTCTTTTCCTGCAGTCAGCAATGCTTGCACCACACGAGTACCTCTGCCAAGCGCTACCGGTAAAACTCCTGTTACATTAGGGTCTAAAGTTCCAGAATGCCCTGATTTTGTAATTCCAAGAATTTTTTGAACATAAGCAGAAACTTGATGAGAAGTTGGACCTGCGCATTTATCAATATTAACAACGCCATAATCAATTAGTTCTTCAGTTGATCTTTGTTCAGGTTTGCAGCCATATTTAGGTGAAGTTTCTGCTTCTTTTCTTACAAATATGGTTCGTTCTTCTTTTTCAAACGGTAATAAGCTCATAATACTTATAAAAAGCGGTTTGTTTTAAAAAGTTAACCTATGTAATGCTCTGGTGAAAATGTATTGCGTAGCAATATACCATCAAAGAAAGTCAAATATTATTCAATCTTTCTTTGATTCGTATAGTTTTAGCGCCTATTTTGTGAAGCTCTTCTTAGTCAACATCGGGGATTTTTCGAGGTTTCAGAGAGAAAAATCCAATGTTTAGTCACATATGAAGCTGAACTGGCGCTACCTGAATCCGAAGGATCTCAGGGATTAAAAATAGTAATTTTTAATAAAACCTGAAAGATTTTCACCAGAGCCTTATGCAATTGCAGGGATTTTTATAGTTTCATATACTTTTGGAATTACTTTGTTATTTTGTTTAACTAATGCAATTAGTCCAACACCTTTTAAATAAGATATATCTCTATGAACAGCTTCAAACTTTCTTTTAAGATTCCGAGCTAGTTCAGATATGCTCTTAATGTTGTTTTTTCTTATTGCCATTAATAGCCTAATTCTTTGCGGTGTAAATACTTTTGAAAAGGTTTCTGGAGTCATAACTATCTTTTTTTTAGGATAAGCTGTTCCTTGTTCTATATTTTGAATATCTTTTTCCATTTCATTTTTGATATTTTCAACAATTTTAATTTGCATAATGCTCACCCATATTCTGTTAAATTCTTTCCAATCTTTTCGATCATTTCTTGTGCTTCTTTCAACGTTACATCTCTGTATTCTACTTGCTTTTCATTAATTCTATGAATATGCGTTAATCCCTTTTTGCCTTTATTTTTTTGCATTATATCTCTTATACCTTCTTATATTATAACTTATGGTGTTATATAACTTGATAAGTTATACTATTATATAAATTTTTTGATTTATTAGTAAGCGACAAAAGTAAATCATAAAATAAATCGCTTACTAATGTTTACCAGACATAACAATTTTTATGAGTTATTTATGTCTGGTATTATATTTGTTTCAATAGAGAACTTTGCAAAGGTTTCAATACCAGAAATAATTCATGTAATAAACTAAAAAGAAAAAAAGGAACAGAGCTCTTAACACTCTTTCCCTCAACGTTAATTTTACTCAGTAAAATTAACATTACTTAATAATAAATTCAGGCGGCGCATTTACGGTTAATTTAAAGGTCTGGGTTGCTTCTTCTTTGCCGTCTGAAGCTGTTACGGTTATCTTATACACACCATTATCTCCTGGTTTTGTTCTCCAAACTCCATTATTATCCAAGGGTTTTGAATACGTTAAAGTAATTGTATCTCCATCTGAATCTGAAATTTCTGGCCGCGCAGTGAATGTTTCACCCATTTGAATCAACCAGTCTTGCATTGGTTTTAATACAGGAGCATGATTTTTAGCTTCAACTTTTAGTTTAATTGCTTTTGACGTTGTCGTGTTGCCATCAGTTATAGTAATTGTTGTAGTATATTCACCAGCGTCATCATCTCCTGGTGTCCATGTTCCTTGATCATTGAACGGTGGCGAGTAGGTATATTTGATTCCATCATCACTGAGAGAATCTTTTGGTTTTAAATCAATAGTCTCTCCTTCCCGCACTACAATAACATCATGCACTGCTCGGATTAATTGTGGAACTCTGTTTACATCAAGAACAGTAACTTGTATTGCTTTAGTTCCTTTATTGCCCTGACTATCTTGGGCGGCTGCAATGACTGTGTATTTGCCTGCGTCAGTATATGTTGTTTGATACTCAGCGCTTTTCATCCAGCCCGAATAACTTATTTTTACTGAATCTCCTTCAGGATCAGTAACTTTAGGTTTTAAGACAACTTTTTCTCCTTCTTTTACCGTAATATCGTTCAGCTGGATTTCTGGAGCAGCATTTCTATTTTTGATAATTAATCTTACTTGTTTTGGCACTTTGCTTTTGCCGTCTGAGGCAACAACGGTGACAAGATATTCGCCTACATCGCGTTTTGTTGTCTGCCATTCGCCTTTTGCATCGAGGGGATGGCTGAATCTAAACAGCACATGATCACCGTCTAAATCTGTAGCAACAGGTACGAGTTTGATAAAATCACCTGCATAGTATGTTTTAGAAATTACTTCACTGGCTTTCATATCAACTGCTTGATCTCCTAATTCTTCAATGAGTTGTTGTTTAGTTTTTTCTTGTTCTTTTTTATCAACGGTTTCAAATTCTTTTTTCAATTTTTCTTTTTCTTGATCAAGAGCTTCTGCAGCATCGCTTTTCTTATTATCGTTCTCTTGTTCTTTTTGAGTTTCCTGTGTTGCTTGATTGATAGAATCAGATAATTTTTCACCCTCTTTTTTCAAATCTTCGATCTCTTTATTAGTTTGATTGCATCCTATAAGAAAAATAAGCACTAATGCTACCGCAAATAACTTGACTACACCAGATTTTTTCATTAACCAACACCTCAAAAATATCTCCCCTTGTGATATATTACTCTGATTATTATGGGCAAATACCTACTCGTATTTAAAGATTATTATGTAGACGAGAAAATTGAGATATTTAGTAACTATATGGTGACGGAATTCCAGGTATTAACAACTTTTTTAAATAATTATCTCATTTAAGGATCTATGGTACGTGTTATGGCATTTGGGACTTTTGATTTATTTCATCAAGGTCATAGGTATTATCTCCAGCAGGCAAAATCATACGGTGATGAATTGATGGTAGTTATTGCGCGAGATGATACTGTTAAAAAAATAAAGGGTTTTCTCCCAAAACAATCAGAACAAGAACGTAAAAAAGCGGTTGAAGCCTCTGAAATTCCAACAAAAGTTGTTCTCGGCAATAAAGAAGACCTGTTAACCGTTATTGGCGAATACAAACCAGATGTTATTTGTCTTGGTTATGATCAACAGTCAAATAATGTTGAAGAATATATCATGCAAAATAATTTACCTATTCTGATTAAGCGAATACCATCTTTTAAACCTGACGAATATAAAAGTTCTAAATTTAGGCAGTCAAACTCACCTTAGATATCTAAGGAGAACTTTGCAAAATTATGGTTACTGCCTATTTGGTGAGCATTTTCGAAATATTTATCGAGCAATTTTCGGAGTTCCAGAGAGAAAATTGCTTTGTTAAAAGGATATTTCAATGCGAACCGGCAGTAACCCGAGCTTTGCGAGTATTTTGCAAAGTTCTCTAATATTATTGCATATAAGGATTCAGTGGTTCAACAAATAAATGAGCATGATGTTCTCTAACTTGAATATTCTTATCTATATTTTGAGGCTTGAACTTGATTTTGTTGGGAAATCCTAAGGGATCATGGCCAGCGAATGCAATGATATCCTCTTTTGCATAACCTAATGCAAATGCTCGCCGGTTAATATCATTAATGTAGATCATGGCAACCACAAAGTTCCATGTTTCTGCATCAGATTGGTTTAAAGGTGTTTCATAGGCAGATTTGGGAGGTGCAACAATATTGTGTTCAACCATTACTTGACCAGCATGAGTAACTAGTTCATAGATAACTACTTTTTGATCTTGTGATCCAATTACAGATGTTTCCTCAAAAGTAAGTTCTGAGGAAAGCCATAACAATCGATCTATTAATCCAAGATGACTATCTATTGACAGAAGACGTCCTTTATGTAAAATACCACTGTTTTCATGAACATTTTTTTTAATCCAGCAATATAAAACAGTGTCTCTCAAGTGTTCGATACATTCGCCAGGGTTCTGCTGGTATTTCTCAGTAATAACATTATATGTTGCACTACCGGTTAAGTCAATATTAGTGATATCAATTGAATGTTCAGCATCATTAAATTGAACTCCTAATGACAATAGTGCTTTATAAAATTCTGGTTCTAATGTTTCAATAACAGTTTCAAGAGAACATTTGTTGGAAACTACTTTTAGTATCTCTTCATCGGGTGGTTCTGCCATGGAAGAGGGGAATAGCATAGCATTTATAAACATTGCTTTGGAACTCTACTAACTAATGACAAAAAATATGCAAGCATTGAAGATTGCTTTATTCATAGGCAGGTTCCAGCCGTTCCATCAGGGTCATTTAGAAGTTATTAAAAGAATCTCTGGGCAGTATTCTTTAATTAAAATAGTTATTGGTTCATCTCAAGAAAGCCATACAAAAAAGAATCCGTTTTCAACAGCAGAAAGACGAGCAATGATTGAATTAACTTTAGAAAAGCATAACATTTCAAATTATCAAATACATGAAGTTCCAGATATTAATGATAACAATAAATGGGTTGCCCATACGCTTAAATATACCGGGAAGATAGATGTTGTAGTAACCGGTAATGAATTAGTAAAAAAGTTATTTGAAAAAGAAAAATATGGAATTGCATGGATTAATGAACGTTATTTTGGTATTGTTGCAGAAGAAATTAGGAAAAGAATTCATGAACATTCTGATTGGAAACAATTTGTTGATCCTATTGTCTATGAATTAATAAAAAGATTTGATGGAGAAGAACGGATAAAACATTTGGAGTTGTAGTTTTGTAGTTGGGTGTATTATGAAGAGAACTTTGCAAAATTATGGTTACTGCCAATTTCGTGAGCATTTTCGAAGTGCATATCAAGCAATTTTCGAGGTTCCAGAGAGAAAATTGCTTTGTCAAAAATATATCTCAATGCGAACTGGCAGTAACCCGAGCTATGCGAGTATTTTGCAAAGTTCTCTGAAAATTGGTGCGGTCTCATTCAAAAACAAAATCTTTCTTTCACCAATGGCAGGCTATACTGATGTAGCATTTAGATCTTTGTGCAAGAGATATGGCGCTGGATTAGTGATGACTGAGTTTGTTTCTTCAACGTCAATTTTGCGAGGCAATATTGCTGAGCTGAAGCGTTTAACTATTGCAGATGATGAACATCCTGTAGCAATTCAATTATTTGGCCATGACATTGATTATATTGTTCAAGCATCGAAAATTGTTGAGAAAAAATGTGATATGATCAACATTAACATGGGTTGCCCGGCAGATAAAATTACTGGACAAGGTGCAGGATCAGCAATGCTGCAAACTCCCGAGAAGGTTGCAGCATTGGTTAAAAAACTTTCAGAGCATGTTTCTATTCCAGTAACTATTAAAATTCGTTCAGGTATAGATGAAGCAACTATTAATTGCATTGAAGTTGCAAAGCTTGCAGAACAAGCTGGAGCAAAGGCAATTTTTCTTCATCCTAGAACACAAAAACAAGGCTACGCAGGCAAAGCAGATTGGAGTCTCATTAAAAAAGTAAAAGAAGCTGTTTCTATTCCAGTTATTGGGAATGGCGATGTTGATGATGAGCTTTCTGCGGAGAAGATGTTTTCAGAAACAGCTTGTGATGGAATTCTTATTGGAAGGGCAGCATTAGGCAATCCTTATATTTTTACGAAGATAAATCATTATCTTGCAACTAAAAAAATAGAAAAAATGACCAAGGAAGAAGAAAAACAATTGAAGGTTAAAATGTTTTTAGAATATTATGAACTATGGAAAAAATATGGTCTTCCATTTACTTCTTTGAAAGAGCATGGTATGAATTTCACAAAGGGTATCGAAGGCGGCGCAAGTTTACGCCAGAAAATTGTTCAGATTAAGCATGAAGAAGATTTATTGCGTGCTTTACAATCCACTCATTAAAGCTCCGCCAAATAATCCAATAAACACAATTACCAAAATAATCCCTAAAATAAATAGTAACACCATTGGTACAACATAAGCAAGTACTGCTCTTGTTCGTGATAACTTATGGACAATTTCTGTTCCAATAACTAACAAAACCACTTTGTAAATCCAAGCAAGGAAGCCAACTAATGGAATCCAACCAAGTAATAATTGTGGTGTGCTGGCATAAACCCATAGTTTATACGTTTCAGTATAATCTGCTTTTCCTCCCCATAGTAAAAGCCATAGATATAAAATTCCCACCAGTACAAAACTAAACACTATTAAGCCAATATAACTAACTACAAACTGCACCACAAAACCTAATATTCCAGTCATCCCAAAGATCAAAGAAGGTGTACCCATACTTTCTTGAAATGGCAAATTCATTGTTTGTGACAATAATATGGATACTAATGACACAGAAAACATTGAAATAAGTGATGATAACAATGCATACACTACTCCAAATAAAGCAAGAAACGTAAATGCTTGCCCAAGACCTTTCTCTTTAGGCAATTGATTAAAAAAATCAGTAGGATGAAATAAAACACTTTTAATTTTTTCAAAAAAATCCATTAAGTATCACTAAATTTAATTTATCTGCTAATGTGTTTATAAATCTATTGTTTTAAAGGCACAATCCAATTTGTAAGTGATATTAGGATAGCATCTTCCATAACAAACATCTACAGCCGAGCCGATGGTGGTTGCTGAGTGAAACGAACGCAACTAGGAAAATAGTGATTTTCCGTGGCTGCCGAAGGCATTTTCGCAATATCACTCATTTTTTGGATTGTGCCGTTTTAAAAGTAAATTATATAATACGTTTCTTCTTTCTAGCTATAATGCAACCTACTTTATATCAAAAGAAAACTATTATCTTAGGTATTACAGGCTCAATTGCCGTTGGCAAAGTTATTGATCTTATTAAACTCCTTAAACAAATATATCATGTTGAAATTATTATAACAGAACATGCAAAACAATTGCTTGATATCTCGCAACTTGGAGATCTTTGTCCTATTCATGATCAAATGTTTGATCATGATATGAAATGGAAGGATTACGTGCATCATGTTGAGCATATTTCCTTAAGCGACAAAGCAGATCTTCTTCTTATTGCGCCAGCTACCGCAAATATCATTGCAAAAATAGCGCATGGCATTGCTGATGATTATTTAACAACCACTGTTCTTGCAACTACGTCGCCAATAATTATAGCTCCTGCTATGAATTGTAAAATGTACGAGAATCCTATTACGCAAGAAAACATCGAAAAGCTCAAACAACGAGGTATAAAATTTATTGGTCCTGAATATGGTGGCCTAGCTTGTGGCTATGAAGGATTAGGAAGATTGCTGGAGCCAGAAAGAATAGTTGAAGAGATACATAAACTATTTACGGCAAAACCTAAAAAAATACTCGCGGGAAGAACCGTGCTTATTACTTCAGGTCCAACGTATGAAGAAATTGATCCGGTTCGAATTATTACTAATAAATCATCGGGAAAAATGGGAAATGCACTATGTCAGGCTGGTCTTGAACTTGGAGCAAAAGTGATTCATATCGAAGGGCCAATGAAAACAAAGGAGATGTTTGATAAAGTAAGCTGTCATTTCCCGCAGGCTGATATTTTTATCAGCTGCGCAGCAGTTTGTGATTTTATACCTGCGAACTACAATCCTCTTAAACTTAAAAAAACAGTGGAATCGGTGGTATTAGAATTAAAACCAAATATTGATATTTTAAAAGAGATATCTGCATTTAAACTACCTCATCAGAAAATTATTGGTTTCGCTTTAGAAAGCAATAACCTTATCGATAATGCCCGACAAAAGCTCGAAGAAAAAAACTGCGATATGATAGTTGCAAATGATATTTCGACATTATGCTCGGATACGATTAAAGCGTTGATTATCACTAAACATAACATTGAAGAAATGCCACGTATAGCTAAAGAAGATGCAGCGTTTAGGATATTTTCTAAGATAATAACTAATCACATTTATAAATAAATAAATGTGATTATTATCATGCTCTTTAAAGAATATTTATTATTGACGATTATACTATATCTTACACCTGTTATAGGTATGTTTCTTGCTTTTATTGCTCCTGAAGAATTAACTTCATCTAAAAAATATCTTCACTTGCTTCAAAAAATGCTAGTGATTATTGCAATAATTCTTTTATTTTATACCCTAAAATTCGATTTTTTCACGATAAGTTTAAGTGTTATATTATTTGGTTTAGCCTTATTAAAAAAGGATGAACAGGCTCTTACATTTTATTTGTTAAGCTTTATCCTCTTTGCAGCAGTGTCAAATATATTGTTTTTAAAAAGTGCTAGTGTTATTATTTTTATTTTTGGAATGAGCAGTGGTATCCTTTGCACAACAAACTACGAGAAAAACAAAAAAATAAACCAAACAATGCTAAATATACTGTTAAAAATCATAATTAAATATCTTCCATTTATAGTTCTTGCTCTTGTTCTTGCTCTGGTGAAAATGTAGTTTTAGCGCCTATTTCGTGAAGCTCTTCTTATGTCGTAGTGAGGATTTTTCGGGGTTCCTTGCCGATAGGCAAGTCTTATAATCCCAGACGCAAGCCAACTTATGAATCCTTGACTTATATTATTGAGGGAGTCTGGATTATATTTATAGAGAGAAAAATCCAATCAAAATAATACGTTTAAGCTGAACCGGCGCTACCTGAATCCGAAGGATCTCAGGGATTAAAAATAGTGATTTTTAATAAAACCTGAAAGATTTTCACCAGAGCTTCTTGTTCCTTATTGATTCTTCTGAGAAGACGCAGGCGGAGTGTCAAGATTTAATTCTTTTAATGCAGTTTCATCAAGAACAATTTCTACGGTGGTTCCTTGTAAAGGACGTTCAGTATTTTGAGGTGAAGAAGATTGTAGTTGATCAGATTTTTCAGTGTCGTTGATGGTCTTATCATTGTTGTCTTTATTTTCTCCTTTTTTCTTTTCTGGGGATTGCTGCTGTGGAGTAAAATCAACCTTAATCTGAGAGTTAAATTTGTGCAATGTTTCATTAATTTTTTTCTGAAGTTGATCAATATGTGTTTGGTACATGGTGCGTTCAAGCTCATTAATCTCTTCAATAAGCCTTTTGCTTTTATTATGGTAATGTTCTATTTTGTATCTAAGCTCATTATAATCCTGCTGCAGAGAGCTTACTTTAATCCGCTTTTCAAGATCCTGTTTTTCTGCTCTCAAGGTGAGATACTGTTTTTTAATAGTAAGCAGTTCATCTCTGTTTAACATTTTAATTATTTCAATTACTTTTTCTTTTTGCTTATCTTTCAAAGCTACTGCATCCTGTTCAACGGCAGTTTTAACTTGTTCAAGTACTATCAGCAATTCAAATTTTTCATCTTCAACTAATGCCGTTGTTGCATGCACTAAATATTTTGCAATCAGTTCATCATAAGAACCTTCGTGAGCATATTTTCGCAGCGGCCTGTCAAGAACAGAAAATTTTTCATAGAGATTTTTGTCAATATCATTAATAGCTTTTAATACCAGGTCGCGTTTCTGCGTAAGGGAATTAAACTCAGCAAACACGTCGCTTCTCTTCAAGGATTCAAGTTTCTGCTCAACTTTTTCCCGCGACAAAAGCAATTCATGTATTTCCTTCTTTTTCTGGGCAATAAGTGATTCTTTTTCCTTAACCAAACGTTTTTTATCAGAGATCTCTTTTAAGAGATTTTTAGCAGCATATAATTCATCAACATTACTTTGCTGTATTAATCCTTTCATCATAATAATTTCTTTGCCGATATTTTGAATGTTGTTGGTAATTGCTTTTGCTTCATGAGCGAAAAATTCCTGTAAAACATAATAGTTTTTAGGGGTGGCTTCTAAAAATAACGCAAGTTCTGCTTCAAACAAATTCATTAAATTCTTTGCAGAAAAATAGCCTTTATTGGTTACATCGAGTTTATCAATAAACTGGAGGAGCCTTTTAATATAGGTTTCTCGATTACCTTCCATAATCTGTTTTGCTTTAACAACAATATTCTCATTCATTAATTGAGCTTTCTGCAAATTGCTTATATTTTGTTTTAAAGAGCTTATCTCCTGGGCTAATTGGTTATATATCTCTTCGAGTCTTTTATCTAATACAAGAACAGCCTCAGAACTTTGTTGATTAATCCAGTTTTCAAGATCTTGTCCGGAGATTATGATCTCAGAAACAGCTTCTTTTCTCGCCAGAAATGCCTTAAATCTATTAAACAATCCCATAATTGGCAGCTTAAGTTTTATCCTTTAAATAGTTTAACAATGTTCATAGGTCAATTGCTTTAAAGCAATTGACCTATAAACATTGTTACAATAATACCTATAATAAACAGCAATCCAGCGCTCTTTGAAGCCACTCTTTTGAATAAATTTGTCGTTGCTAGGTACATAAACATACCTCCAGTTAATGCTAATGCCATTCCATTGTATCCTGCATTAAGATGGGTAACTCCAAAATAAGTTCCTATGCTTACGAGAGGAATTAACAAGGCTAACAAAAGGTTTTTCATAAGTACTTTGCCTTGAAAATAGTGCTGCATGGTAGCCAATGATTCAGGTATTTTAAGGATGCCAAGAAAAAACGTTATTACAATGCCAAATCTAAGTCCAATATCAAATGCCACTCCTAATATTATCCCTTGTATGAACATATGTATAAATAATCCCGCACAAGATGGCTTTTTGATCATAGTGCTTGGTTTCTCTCCTTTTTTCGTTTGAAGAAACTCTATGCTGCAAGGGTTCATCTGAACAAAAAGTTCAAGAACATAATATCCTAAAAAACCAAACAATGTTATGACTAACGCATCAAGATGGAGAATCAAAGCCATGGGCAATAGATAAAGGTAAACACTTGTTAATAAAATGCCGCTTGCAAACGGCACGACATAAGGGAGAAATGCTTTTGCTTTATGTTCATACATGAAATAATACATATTGCTCAAAAGACTGACAACTGCTACTAAGATTGAATATAAAACAGTAGCAAATAATTGTGTTGGCATATCATTCCTGAGATGAAGATATTTATAAAATTATTTATGATTGTTTTTTGATTTATGGCTTCATCCAAAAATAAGGTTAGCACCCTCAGGTCGAAACTCTTTGAAATACTCATCAAAAGAGGTCGGAGGGTTGGCTCCTTCGGAGCACGACCGTTTAAGCGAAGATAAGAATTGAAGTTTCGAAGGTGCTAACCTGGCGGCAGCCATTTTTTGGATGAAGCCTTGATTTATATAAAGTTTATATTTTTGATAAGTTTTAAATAATAATAGTGTTTTCTTAGGGATATTTTTAGTACTGAGGTAGAAGGAATAATGTCATTGCAGAAACGTTTAGAAAGAATGCATTTACGTTTAGGAAGAACAGAACCATTAGTATATGTAGGATCACCCCAGGCTGGTTTTTGGATAATGCAGTATACAATAACTCATGAATTTCTTGCAGGTCATATTATGGCAGGTGGTGTTATGCCACCTCCTTATCGCTATGATAATGAGTTAAGGAGCTCTGTGCGAGAAAATCAAGGTTTACCTATGGCGATGAAGCCAAGTGAAGACGAATTAACGCGCTTCTTGGAACCGTATGCTCAAGATGGTTTTAGATTACCAACAACAAAAGAATGGTTATTAGCATTTGGAAATCATGATAGTGATGATGAACAAACAAGAAATCAAGGTGCTTATGATCTTTCTCCGTCTGGTGTTCTTTATGTTAGAAGGGATTTAGTTGAACTAACCATAGTTAGACCTGATGCTCGATATATTCCTCAAAGCATGGTCTTCGTTTTGCCTGAATATCGAACTCGCTACGGAAGAGGGGAAGTATTAGAAGGTGCTGTTTCAAGGGATCTTCTGACAAGAGAAGAAGAAAAAGCCACTATTGGTGCAAGATTAGTGTTACCATGTTATAAACATATTCCTTCTCATAGAATTCCAGGTTCTAGTAGATATTTTTCTGGCAATCTTAGTTCAAGAACTTCACCACAACCTTCACCTCAATCTCCCTCCTCTCCTCAACCACCTTATGGTTATCAAGGTTTTCATCCTCTTAGTGGTGGTTCCCCTAGCGGGAGCCCAGGAATATTTGGTCCAAACAAGCCATAAATTATATAAACCATAATTTATCTAAGCTTTTTTATGGTTAAATTGATTTCTTGGAATGTTAATGGCATTCGAGCTGCTATGAAAAATGGTTTTTCTCATGCAATCAAGCAGATAAATCCCGATATTCTTTGCATTCAGGAGACTAAAGCGCATCCGGAGCAAGTAGATGAGCTTTTAACTGAATTTCCTTATCATCATTGGAATTCTGCTGAAAAAAAAGGCTATGCAGGTACAGCAATCTTTTCCAAGATTAAACCATTATCAGTGAGTTATGGCTTAGATCACAAATCAACTGATGAAGCTGATACAGAGGGCAGAGTTCTAACCTTAGAATTTAAAGAATATTATCTGGTTACGGTTTATACTCCCAATTCACAGCGAGGTTTGTTGAGATTAAAATATCGCGAACAATGGGATAAAGAGTTTCTCAAATTTCTCAAATCATTGGAAAAAAACAAGCCTGTTATTGTTTGTGGAGATTTGAATGTAGCTCACGCACCCCTTGATCTTGCCAATCCTAAATCTAATTATAATAAAACAGCAGGTTATACGCAAGTAGAAATTGATGGATTTAGCAATCTCTTACAAGCGGGTTTTATTGATACTTTCAGAGAATTTAGCCAAAACCCAGGACAATATACCTGGTGGAGTTATATGTTTAATGCCCGCGCTAAGAATATTGGTTGGAGAATAGATTATTTTCTTATCTCAAAAGGGCTAAAATCTAAATTAAAAGATGCTTTTATTCTCTCTACAATTCATGGTTCAGATCATTGTCCTGTGGGGATTGAATTGAAGTAATTTTTTTAGTTTGAAAAAGGTACGTATTAAGTCTGGTGGTTTAGCGCCTATTTTGTGAAGCTCTTCCATGCTTACATTGGGGATTTTTCGGAGTTCCTTGCCGATAGGCAAGTCTTATAATCCCGATCTTTAGTCGAGATTATATTTATAGAGAGAAAAATCCAATGTTAAATTACTTTTGAAGCTGAACTGGCGCTAAACCTGAAAAAGACTTAATACGTACGATGTTACTTTCGAATCTACGGTGAAAAAGGTTAATTATTTAAAACAGCATGCTTAAAGAATTTATCAGACAAACCATGAAAGCAATAGAATCAAAACAGAGTATATCAAAATACATCCGTATTATTATTGTAATTACCGTTATCCTTTTTTCTTTATTTGTTCTTATCTACAAGCTCGACACTAACTATAGACAAAAACATGAAGCAGAATTAACCGTAATAGAAACGTATTATACTTTTGATGGTTGGGGTAAAAATTATACCTATCTTGATACACCTTACACTAAATTTGTAAGCGTTATCTATTTAAGCTACCTTATTGTGCCGTTCTTAAGCGTCATAGCTGGAGGTATTATCTTTATCTTTCAAAGCCCTACATGGAAAAACTTTTTTCGTAGTTTGTTAATTCCCTCGACGTTTGTAGTACTTACTTTTGTTTTACAAATAATAGTGATTTATCTTGAGGAAGAAAGATTAACAACAGATCTTGGAGTAATTACCCTTATGCTTTCTTTTGCCTATACCATTATTAGTTTTATTTTGTTCTCTGTTATTAATAGCATCATTGTTTATAATCAAACTCATAAAACAAAGAATAAAAATAAGAAGGTTAAAAGATGACTTACCAACTTGTTCTCGATGTTGGCGGCACTAATACTTTTGTGGGTGTTATTGAGATTAAACAAAAAAAACCAGTGCTGGTGTACACTAACCATCATTTGACTTCATCAATCAAAAGCTTTACTTCTTTTTTTACCCCTCTTGTTTCATATCTGCAGCAAAAATATCATCTCAGGAGCTGTGTTATTGGTGCAGCAGGAATAATCAAAGACACAAAAGTTTCATTAGTTAATGCCAATATCATTTTTGACACTAAACTCTTATCCAAAAAAACAAATCTTTCCATTAATCTTATCAATGATTTTCAAGCTTTAGCCTTAGGTATTCAGTTTCTCGACAAAAAAGATTTTCTTGTAGTGCACAAAGGAAATCACGTTGAACATGGCACCAAAGCAGTCATAGGAGCAGGCACTGGTTTAGGCAAGGCAATATTAATATATGATCAATCAAAAGAAAGTTATAATTCACTGCCAAGTGAAGGAGGGCATGGAAATTTGCCTTTGGAAAATGTGTTTGATAATGAACTTGCTGATTATATCAAAACTCATACAAAAAAACAAGACTATCAAGAATATCCTTTAAGTTATGAAGACGTACTTTCTGGCAGAGGATTAGAAATATTATATGCATTTATGAAAGAAACAGAATTTAAACAATATAAAACATTACCGGAAAAATTATCAGCAGCTGAAATAGCAGAAAGTCAAGGAAAAAATCCTTGCAGTAAAAAAGCAATGAAACTTTTTGTTCATTATTATGCGCGTTGCTCTAGAAATTTTGCTTTAGAGGTTCTTCCTAACGGAGGATTATATTTGGCTGGAGGAATAGCAACACATAATCCAGAAATATTTACTAAGTATGATTTCATAAAAGAATTTCAAAAACACGCTCATCCTCACTATCAAACATTCTTGAAACGCATTCCTATTCTTGTTGTTAAAAATAATCTGATTAGTCTATTAGGAGCTGGAAGCATAAACGAAAAATAAAAAAATAAATAAAGCTTATTTGGTTTAGGTGCATCCTTGAGTAAGCTCTTGCTGTAATTGCTCAGCAGTTTTCATTCCATTGAATGTTTTTGTCCGCAAGTTATCACACCACATTGCCATAGGAAGATTTTCCTGTTTCAACATTTTTGTCCCGAATTTCTTGAGCATTGCAGTTGTTGCATCAATAGAACTAGGCACTACATGCCAGATGAATTCATTTGTTGCTGCAAATTCTTTTACTGTTTCAGGATTTTCATTTAAATCAGTGTCAATACTAACTAGAATTACATTCTCTCCTGACATTTGTTTAAATGCTTTCAAATACTGCATTTGTTCTTTACATCGTTCACAAGTAGTTGAGAAGCTCTGAATTAAGACTGTTTTTCCCTTATATTGGTTAATGGTAAAAGTTTGTCCTGCAGTATCAGTCATTTCTGTAGTTAACCAATTTTTTGTTGCTGCTGGTTTGTTTGATACAGGAACTTTAGCGCCTTCAATATACGTTTTCCCTTCTTGATTTGTTGTTTGAGTTGTTTCTTTATTTTCTCCAGCTGCAGCTTGAGGCTGAGTATTTTCAGCTGCTGAAGGTTGTTCTTCAGTTGGAGTTCCAGCTGCTTCAGGCGGAGGAACTGGTTTTTGCTGCGTTTGTTGAGGTTTTGAGCAGCTTGCAGCCAAACCAAGAATTAAAACTAATAACATTCCTAAAACCAATGTTTTTGAATAGTTCATATAATCACCTTTTTTTAAAAATATTTACTAACCAATATCTTCATTTTTTTATAAATATTATGTTTCTTATGAGTTTGTCGCATAATCTGCCACCATCAATATTGCGAGGCTCTTATTAATTAATTAGCGAGTACTATCCGAGGTTCCAGAGAGGATAGTACTATGATAGAAATAAGCTGAGCCGAGCCGATGGTGGCTGCCGAAGGCATTTATGCGACAAACTCGTTTCTTATCTCAATAATCTTTATAAATTACCTCTGCATCTCATCTATGAGATACATACAGGAGGTAATTTATATGGTTGTTAAAGTAGGGCAAATGGTGCCGACATTTGATGTTGAAGCATATGTTGATGGTCAAATTAAAAAAATTAGTTTAAATGATTACCAAGGAAAATGGGTAGTATTATTCTTTTATCCACTGGATTTTACCTTTGTTTGTCCAACAGAGATTAAAGGTTTTGCAGCAGCTTCTGGTGATTTTAAAGCAGCAAATGCAGAAGTTCTTGCTGCAAGCACTGATTCAGCGCATTCTCACAAAGCATGGTTCCAGCGCGATATGGTGCAAGTGAAATTTCCTGTTTTAGCAGACACTAATCATGCATTATCTCGGGCATTTGGAGTGTTGATTGAAGATAAAGGAATTGCATTACGTGGAACTTTTATTATTGACCCAGAAGGTGTTTTAAAGTACATGGTTGTTTCTGATCTTAATGTAGGAAGAAGTGTCCAAGAAACATTGCGTGTCTTAAAAGCACTGCAAACTGGCGGTTTATGTCCAATTGATTGGAAACCAGGACAAGATACCTTGAAGGTTTAAAGAACTTTGAATGTATTTTGATGTATTGATTTTTTATTTTTATTCTGTCCGAGTTAACAAGCGTAATCCTTGTGCAATCGCATTAGGTTTAGCTGTTTCAAAATCATATGTCCATCCACTCTCCCGCCAATCTAAGGGAGGTGTTTGATTTCTTCTCCGATCATATCCTGCAAAAATAGAGCTTAAAGCATGTTTCGTAATATCTGTCAATGCTTTCCTACCGTCAGATCCAAAAAGACCAATGAGATGACCAAACGGAAAGATGTAATCAGTAGCTTGAAGAGTTAAAATTTCTCTTAATTGATACGTGGTTGTTTCCTGATCTGGAATAACTATTCCAAAATCACCTTGGGATACAGTACATCTAGATCTGTAATATCTACTCAACGCTATCTGAGGTAGAGTAAATCTTTCACTTGCTTTAAAGTACCATTCAGCTGCTACAGGAATGCCACGTGTCATATATGCTCTCCCTAAATTAAACACCGCAAGGAATTCATAAACGGGCATATAATTATGTGCTTGTTTTCGGGCAGTTTCTAAATGTTTTATTGCTTTGTCTAAATGATACTCGATAATTCTCCTGGTTTTGCCTTTGAAAACTCCTGCTACACCGTTATGATATTCAATAACACCCTTACACACATTTAAAATAACCGAAGCGAAAGGTGACCTGAAGTTTGCTAAGCGTGTTTCAGCACGATGCAATAATTCATTTCGTTCTTCGCATAATCCATCTAATCCTTGAAGATTAATCAGCATGGAATAAACTACAGCTTGATTTATCTCTAACAAACCTCGCATAAAAGGATATTTTACTATTGGTGAAACAGGTACTCCACTACTATGATCAACTGCAAGTACTGGTGCTATACTATCCAGTTCTTCTCGTGCTAAATCCATAATTCCTTCTAATTCAGGACTTGTTAATGAACAGGTTGCTGCAATTTCTGACCATGTATTCGATTTTTCAACAATTAGTTCAAGAAAACTATGTTCAGCAACTAATTCCCTTGATCTCAATTCAGAATCTGCAGGATTTGTTTGTTGTTCAACCATTAACTGACAGTTAATGCGATGGTATTTAAAATTTATTATTTATATTTCAATTTCAATATCAATAATACTCCCACTAATAATAAGGTAATGCTATTCCACAAGGTCATCGGCAAGTCTTTTACTGTAATACCATAGATAAGCCATAACACAACACCCACAAAGAAAATAATGGTCATGGAAAGTGAAAGATCTTTAGTTGATTTAGTTTTCCAGCTTTTCCATACTTGGGGAATAAAAGCAGCGGTTGTAAGCAATCCAGCAATTAAACCAAGGTAAACAAATTCCATAAACTAATGGTGTCGTTATAGTTTATATTTCTTTAGGATTCTTTAACTTACTGCAATAATCGAGAAAATAGAAAACTTTAAATATAACTAAATTATATCATGCATTAAATATTATACAGGTGATACTAATGGAAGTCTTTTCACGTGCAAGAAGAGTAGGTGGTTCAATTATGGTAAGAATACCGCCTGAGATATTAGAACAAGAAAACATACAAAATAACGAAGTAGTAAAATTAACCATTGAAAAAGCGAAAAAAGATTGGTTTGGAGTATTTAAAGGAGCGGGTAAATTTACCAAACATGACGAGCTGAATACACATGAGTAAGTTGATCATGGACGCCTATGCTTGGATAGAATATCTTGAAGGTTCTCCACAAGGAAAACAGGTTCATGAACTTATAAAAATTCATGAAATAATCACCCATGAAGTTACCGTAGCAGAGGTTGTCAGTAGAATTACTCGTAAGGGTTTAAATGGTGAATTAGCTTATGAAGCAATGAAGGTACTATCTAAAATTATGAGTACTGATCCCTTATTTTCTAAAGAGGTAGGGTTGTTACATGCTAACCTACGAAAGAAAATTTCAGATTTTGGTTTAGCAGATGCTTATGTTCTTTATCTTGCAATAACAAGTAAAGGAAGTGTTGTAACAGGCGATCCACATTTCAAAAATATGAAAAATGTTATTTTCTTGAAATAATTTTTTTGAAATACAAAAAAGATCAGAAAACTTAATAAACATCAACATTCAGAATTTACTTTGATGAATATTCTTAAAAAACCAACAACATGGGATGATACTGATTTAATGCAGTTCTGGTTGTCAGCGTTTCTTGTAGGAATGATTATTGGTTCTATTATATTTTATATTGCAAAGCCGTTAATGATTTTTAGTTTACTGATAGTTATTGCTTTGTCTATTAAACCGCTGATCACGTATAGTAAAGGTGAATGGTTACCAAGAAAACAAAAACAGCCACAACCAAACAATCAATTAAATAAACAATCTATATCTTCGTCTTCTCAAAATGCTCAGATTAAAAAGAAGTTTTTTGCATTTCCTTTTAAGAAAAAACAAGAAGAAAAACCAGACACAAGACCTGGTTCAGTTGATATGTTTCTCAGCGATGAGCAAAGTAATTCACAACCTGCTCAACCGCCTCCTCCTGTTTGAAGGTTAATCTTAAAATGATTATTTATAAATGAAAAGAATAAAATATATAACTGAGCAAAGTCAAGTACTTGTTATGGTAAAACAAGAACTGATTCAAATTCCAAGAAAAGAATATGAGGAACTTTTAGAAGAAGTAGGAATAATCAGAAATAAAGAAATGATGGAAGCAATTAGAGAAAGTAGTGAAGCAAAGAAAAAAGGAGTTAAATCTTGGGGATTAAACATTTAGTAAATTTTATGTGAACCAGCAGCATAAATAATAATTTCTTGATAAATATCATCAATCTCAAGCCTAATATCACCTCCTAAAATAGCGCTCCATTTTCCATCTAAATGACCTTTCAGTTTATGGGCGCCACTATTTCTTCTTGGATCTTCTTGAAGTAGCTTTATCTTTTCTTTTATTCCTTCTCTTAAATTCAAAACATAATAAAATTGTTTCTCTGCTTTTTTGCTTCTGGTTGTGATTTTATACATGCTTTAACCTAATTCTTTCAATTTATAAATTTAAAGTTTAAACTATATGATTTTTGGAAAATATCGCTCATAATTATTTATATTGTCACAACATAGTTACATTTTTTATTTCCAATTATTAGAAAGTTTTTTAAAACTTTGACTATTCTCAAGTCGTTATAAAATTGTTGAAAGTATTATTTGTAATTACATTGATTTAATCTACTAAGATAAAGGTGAAAACTATGATGAAGAAGATAATAATGATAGTAATGATGTTGATATTAATGATCGCATCGGTATTTGCAAGTTCTGTTAGTACAACAAGAACAAGCAATGGTTATGATGTAACGTATGTTATTGATAACCCTGGATGGTATTTATTACCAACTGAAGCAGCGTATTCAAATGCAATTTATAATCCTAGTATGACAGTATTCAATGCATTAGCTAAATACAAATTCTTTCAGTCTCCATTAACCTTGCAATTTGAACAATGCAAAGAGCGTGTTGGAAACAAATTAACCTGTCCTTTGCGGGAACAA
The DNA here is from genome assembly GCA_016192995.1 of Candidatus Woesearchaeota archaeon. Taxonomy (NCBI): domain Archaea; kingdom Nanobdellati; phylum Candidatus Woesearchaeota; species Candidatus Woesearchaeota archaeon. The sequence continues at coordinate 7,275 of JACPTB010000005.1, read as the reverse complement.
ATAGCGCAAAAAAATGAAGATTCTTTAGCATATAACGCAGCTTGGAGCTATTACACTCAACCAACTTTTGCAACATTTCATTATGATCATTCATTGGTTGCAGGCAGATATGATCAAGGACAATTGCGAAAAGGTTGGAATCTTGTAACTTTTCCACCGCATCTAGCTTATGGTAAAGTATATCTTAATAATTGTGCAATTATGCGAGCATATGCATGGAATGTTGATGAACAAGGATGGAACATGGTAGATATGCATGCTTTACAGAATAATTATTCAAGCTTGTCAGGTAAAGGAATGGCAGTCAAAGTTGCACGTGATTGTAATCTTGTGCAATCCAAAGAAAACTATGCATTGCCTTATCCAGCAATGCCATTAATGCCTGGAATACAATAAACAATTATTTTTTTCTAGGCAACAAAAGTTTTATATACAACTATATTCATTTCAAAAACAAGTATATTGATTGTAGTAAGAGGTGTTTTCATGAAAAAATTAATCATTTTTAGTTTGTTACTATTATTAAGTTCTTCACTGGTTTATGCTGAATTTGCAACAGTAACTTATTTAGGCGGATCAGGAGATTATAAAGTTGAGTATAAGCAAACAATCAAAAAAGGATGGAATTTATTGCCTGCTGATGGGACATCGTGGGATATATCTTCTGATGTACCTGAAGAAACATTTCTTAAGAATATAAAAGCATATTATTTGTATCTACCTCTGCAAAAAAAATATGTTTCTGCATTAGGTGGAGTCAGTGAACAAAATTCTCCGCTTGTTCAAATGAATCAACCATATTTACAATCTTCTGCAGGATGGTATTATGCTTCTGCGCCTATGATTTTAAGTTACATCTCTGAAAACGGCGGAGGAACGCCTCAATTATATCGAGGGTGGAATATGTTAAGTGTTAATCCTTCAATGTCAACATTAAATGCTGATGTTAAAGCAAGCAATCATTTTCCATCTGGCGATTGTAATGTAATTTCATTTTATCTGTGGAATCCAGAAGCTCAAAAATGGGAAAGCTGGAAAGAGCTTGGTGGGCAATCTATTAATGATGCATTGGATGAATTATCTGATCCTGATGCAGTTGGCGCAGGCATTGTAATCAAAGTAAAAGATACTTGTCAATTAGGAACAACCAATGCAAATATAGGTACTCCGCTTGGAATACCAGAATAAAGGGTGGTAAAATGAAATTAAACCAACACAATATTCTTTTTCTATTGTTTCTATCTTTTATTTTTGTTTTGATAATCAGTTGTAGTGATGACTCTGCAAAAACCTCATCAACAATTTCGAAGCAAGTTCAAGAAGTAACACCACAAGCTTATCTTCAAGACATAGGAAATTTAAAATATAATCGTGCAGATCTTACAGCACGTGATTCACTCCCTAAAGATTGTCCTCCTGAAAAATGTCCTAATGGCTTAATAACTCAATATTATGTTGAATATATGATGGATGAAAAATTTTACATGGTGCAAATTGCTAACTTCGAGGATCAAACAACAGCACAACAGGCATTAGTGCAATCACTAAAAGGAGAAAATCGAAAAGTAGATTATGAGAATACAAAACTGTATCGTCCTTTTTATGGCAGATATGTATGGAATTCAGGTAATTATGTTATTTTTGTACAAGGTAACCATGAAAAACCTGAGTTTGATCAATTAACAAAACAATATTTAACCTTATATCCAAGCGAAGTTCAATAATGTGAATTAAGGTGCTTGCAAAAATAATTAGATATTTTCTCACCTAAGAGTTTTAATAGCACAAACTTTATATACCTCTAAACAGTCTCGGCGGTTATGTTTAACTATCGCCGTATTTTTACTATTGTTCTTGCCGCCTTATTCGTATCGTTATTTCTTTTTTTAAGCAGTTGTAATACAAAACCAAAAGTGCAAACTATTGATCAACCACCTTTAATTCCAGAAACAAGTGAAGAAGAACAAACAGTTCAAACAGTTGTTTCAACTATATATTCTGTTCCTCCTATTCCTTCAGAAGACTCTTCAGACATAACATCATCCAAACCCTCACCCCCATTATCACCGTCCTATGATAATCCCACAATGCCTCCTTTCCCGCCAGAAGATGAAGAAGATGTTGAAACTACTGCTCAAAATACTAATCAAAACAATGCCCAGGTACCAGATATGCCGCCAGCATTACCGTTTGATTAAATACAAATATTAAATCAATTTGAGGGAGATTACGATGAAATCAATTATAAAAAGAATATTGATAATATTAATAATATTATCCATACAGAGTTTAATGATAATTTCTGTTTCTGGTTATCAGCCAGATTATTATTTTACGGTAACTATGCACAAGGGTTGGAATTTGTTGCCTGAAGGAAGTTTGGATTATGCTAAACTTGATGAAAAACAAGTCTCAAAAGAGGTTATGACCATCTTAAGCACCAATGCAAATTTTGGTGAAGGAAGATACTTATATGTTCCTCCTATGAAACAATATCTTGTTCTTGGTGGAAAAGATGACAAAAATGCCATGGGAAAAGTATATGGTTATGTTGACCAGGGATATTTGCATTTTACTCCTTCATGGACATATTATAAAAAAGATACTGTATTATCATTGCCTTATTATACAGCATCAATTGATAAATTTCCTAAAGAATTTAAATTAAAACTTCATCAAGGCTGGAATTTTTTAACCGTAATGCCTCAGTTTAATAAAGGTGAATTAACTGATGCAGATTGTGAAATTATTAGAACCTATGCTTGGAATCCTAAATTTCAGCAATGGACTACCGTTAATTGGGACGAAGAGATTATGGATGATGATGATTATATGGGTTATGGCGTTGCTGTCAAAGTAAAAAATACTTGTCAATTAAGAAGAAGCTATACTGCGAGCAATGCGCCTCCTGCTCTGCCTGATGAGGAAAGTAAAACATATAGCGGCGCTTCTATTCAAGGACCAAGAGTATATGAAACTAATATTGGCAATATTAAATTCATGAAAAAAGAAGTTCTGCCAAAAAGCTTTCTTGATGATGAATTAAAAGGCGCTGAAAAAGGAGTTGCAGCAACCTATAAACATGACACTTTTGAAAATACGGTGATTGTTGCTTCTTATCCAAGCAAAGGAAAAGCTTGGGAAGAAACAACTGAAGCATATGGCAATGCCCCTAAAGAAAAGCATGGGAGTTACCTAGTATACAATACACAAAACGGTGAATTTAGAGTTTGGCATTCAGGACCTTACCTTGTAATTATCGGCAAAGACTACAATCCAATACCAGATGCATTAGTTGCTCAATATCTTAAAATGTATCCGAGCGATGTACAAGAGGGGTAATATTTTTTATGTTTATTATTTTTTCTTTTTCCATAAATTTATCTTGGTTGGGTTATCAATGCTAAAATAACCAACTGGCGTTGCTGTTGGGTTTATTCGTTCAATATTTTTTACAACTTTATTAATTCCTAAACTTTTTTTATGATAATAAATCCCTAAAGTTTCATAAGTTTCTTCATAAACTATTAATTCACGTTCTGAATCTCTCCAATAATGTCTACATTCTAATACCCTCTCATTCCAACCAGCTCTATATTTTTGAACTCTGTATTCACCAACAGATTCTTCATAGGTCTCATTTTCATCCATAGGTCCCAAGAGATATACCTTGCCTAAGCGAGGAATATCTACGGACAATCTTATTTTAGGCGTTCTTTGAAGAAGACCATCTAATTGATTGACAATCTCTTGTGCATAAGGCACATGTTTATCGGGATCAAACTCTTCAGGTTTAATACAGAGTAATTCGCCTATTTTATCGCTGAGATCTTTACGTCTTATATTGTCTAACATTTAAAAAGGAAATGAATAATTATTTTTAAATTGTTGTAAGATGCGGCTCTGGTGAAAATGTAGTTTTAGCGCCTACTTTTGTGAAGCTCTAAGATTTAGCGCATTGAGGATTTTTCGGAGTGCCAGAGAGAAAAATCCAATGTTTAATCACATTCAAAGCTGAACCGGCGCTAAAACCATAGAAGACTTATTACGTACTGAACACCGTAATATTTATAAATAATGACTCTATTCAAACCTATAGCTGGTTCTGAAGTAGCATCAAAAGAGCTAGTGGTAACAAGGAGAGGGAATAATATGGTTGTTAAAAATCATGATTTTGTTGAAATTGAATATACCGGCAAAGTAACGGAAAATGGCATGGTTTTTGATACTACTGATAAAGCAGTTGCAGAAAAAGCAGGTATTTTCTCCCAAAAAATGGAATATGGGACAATTATTGTCTGTGTTGGAGAAAAACATGTCCTGCCTGGATTAGACAATGATATTAATGGAAAAAGTTTAAGCAAGGAATATACGGTGAAATTTGGGCCTGAACTTGGTTTTGGCAAAAAAGACACTAAAATGTTTCAACTTATTGCAACCAATAAGTTTCATAAAGAAGGCATTAAACCAATGCCAGGATTGCAGATTAATGTTGATGGAAAAGTAGCTGTGGTCAAATCAGTTACTGGTGGAAGAACATTGGTGGATTTTAACCATCCTTTAGCTGGAAAGGAACTTTCTTATACCTATAAACTCTTAAGAGTAGTCACTGATGTTGCTGAGAAAACAAAAGCTTTAGTTCATATGCAGCTCGGCCACAATGTAACCTCAGAATTTGCAGATAATATGCTTACCTTAACCTCAAAAGTTGATTTTCCTGTTGAACTTCAGAACATGATTAAAGAACAAATAATGAAACTCATTCCTGAATTAAAGGAGATTGTATTTAAGAAAGCATAATCTCTTTTCAAGAGATTATGCATTAAATGGTGTAATGGTGTAGATATGGATTCAGTAATAAAATCAGTGCAAGAACGAACAGAACAAAAAGCGCAGCAGATCGAGAAAGCTGAGTCGCAAGAACAGCAAAAGCAGGGTTTTTATATGAAAGAAAAAAGGTCTGATGATGTTGGATATAAAAAAAAGACTGCTGACATAGATGCTGAACTAGAAAAACTTCTTGCTAAACAACGGGCAACTATTAAAGTAGTTGGCACTGGTGGTGGGGGCAATAATACTATTAATCGTATTACTGAAGTAGGCATATCAGGCGCTGAAACAATTGCTTGCAACACTGATGCTCAGGATTTATTATACACTACTGCAGATAAAAAAATTCTGTTAGGAAGGGAGCTGACTGGCGGTCTAGGCGCAGGTTCAGTTCCACAAATTGGTGAAGAATCTGCTCGTGAATCAGAACATGAACTTCGTGATGCTCTTCAAGGCGCAGACATGGTGTTTATCACGTGCGGTTTAGGAGGGGGAACTGGCACAGGATCAGCTCCAGTTATTGCAGAAGTTGCTAAAAAGTCAGGCGCTTTAACCGTGGGCATAGTTACGCTGCCGTTTTCTATGGAAGGAAACAGAAGATATGAAAATGCATTATTAGGTTTAGAAAAATTACAGGCAAGTGTTGATACGTTAATTGTTATTCCTAATGATAAACTGCTGGAATTAGCTCCAGATTTGCCATTGCATACTGCGTTCAAAGTAGCAGATGAAATTTTAACCAATGCTGTTAAGGGAATTGCAGAGCTTGTTACTAAAGCTGGCTTAGTTAATTTGGACTTTGCAGATATCCGCGCTGTTATGGGAAATGGCGGAGTAGCTTTAATTGGTGTAGGTGAATCAGATGGTCCAAATCGAGCAGTTGAAGCAGTTGAAAAAGCAATTCATAATCCGTTGTTGGATGCAGATATCACCGGAGCAAATGGCGCTTTGATTAATGTTGCAGGCGGTCAGGATATGACGCTTGACGAAGCGCGAAAAGTGGTTGAAACTATTTCAAACAAATTAGATGAAGATGCCCGCATTATTTGGGGCGCCCAAATATCAGATGATTTAAATGGCATTATCAAAGCTATGCTTATAGTTACTGGCGTTAAAAGCAATCAGATCTTTGGAAGAACAACGAAGAAAACAGCAGCTAACCCTAAAGAAAAGCGTGAAATCGAGGATGAATTAGGCATAGAATATGTTGATTAATAATTAAAATTAATAATTAAAATAATCTAATTAAACTAATGGTGAGCTTATGGATGAAACTGAACAAAAACCAACCTTAAAAAATAAAATTAAAAATTATGTAGTTGAATGTCAAAGAGTATTGCGGGTAACTAAAAAGCCCTCTGCTGAGGAATTCAAAGTTATCGTTAAAATATCAGGTTTAGGAATTGCGTTAATTGGCTTAATAGGCTTTTTAATACAGCTTATCGAGCAATATTTGAAATTATTATAATATATATAGGTGCGAACAATGAGTGAAGAAAAAACAATCGAAATTACAGCAAAATTATTTGCTTTACGAACTACTGCTAACCGGGAAGACCAAGTTATGGATTTTGTTTCAAGCAATGTCAATAAACGAAAGCTAAATGTGTATTCAGTAATACGCCCTCATGGTATGCGCGGGTATATTTTCATAGAAGCTGATAAAAAAGGCGATGCTGAGCAGGCTGCTTTTAATGTACCTTATGCTCGAGGAATTTTATCAAAGGAAATTGAGTATAAAGAAATTGAGCACATGCTTGAACAAGTTAAGCGTGAAGTTAATATCAAAAAGCATGATATTGCAGAAATTATTTCAGGGCCATCTAAAGATGAGGTAGTTGTTGAATTGTTGGAAGCAGCAGTTCCAATTCCTATCACGGTTAAAATTGATGCAATCAAGGTTATTCGTCGTGATACGCATGATGAAGAAAGCAGTGAGAAAGATCTTACTGAAGAATTTGAGTAATAATCTTTTTTTCTATTTATTTTACTTGATCATAATTTAATAATGAAACTGGTAAATCTTTAACTTGATCTAATGCTGCTTCAATGAATCTCATTTCCAATGCACTGGTTGTTTCTCCTCTTCTTTGTTGAAGTAATTCAAAATAATGTGTATAATTTTTTTTAATAAATTCAAAATATGTTTCGCTTACTTTAAGTTTTCCTTCTAACCATTTTCTAAAAATAAAATGGTAGCTGTCAAGCTCTCCAACATTTTCAAAACTATCTAATCTAATCTGTCCAGAATAGAGTGCATCTTTGACATCTCCTAACAAATAATCTAAAGGTAATCCTTCTCCAGATTGTACTGCATGTCTTGATTCATGATATACGGTTGCAATAACATCTTCTTCTATCTCGTGTGCATTACCTTCGAAAATTCTCCGTCCCATAAAAATGGTGCTGGATTCTTTTCTTCCTCGGGTAAAATGTGGATGCGGT